>CALBGD010000071.1 GCA_937893735.1 uncultured Clostridia bacterium
ACTCCTTTAACGGAGCGCTCTCAGCGGTCACAAGCGCCTCGTAGAACGCCTCGTATTCCTCCCGGGTCATGGGGCAGTTGACGTAATCCGCCTCGCCCTTGTCGTACCTCGTCTGGAAGAAAGCCTTGCTGAAATCAATGCTGTCCGCCGCCACGATGGGAGCCGCCGCGTCATAGAAGCTCAGCCCCTCGCCGCACACGCCGCGTATTTTCTCCGCAAGCGCGTCAGACGTGAGCGGCCCCGTGCAGACCACCGCGTTTTTCTCCGGAAGCTCCGTGACCTCGCCGCTGATAACGCGGATATTCGGGAAGCTCCTTACTATCCTCGTCACCTCGTCGGAGAACTCCGTGCGGTTGACCGCAAGCGCTCCCCCGGCGGGCACGGCGGTCCTTTCCGCCGCCTCCAGTATAACGGAGCCGAAGCGCCGCATTTCCTCCTTCAGGAGCCCGCAGGCGCTCTCGGGTCTTGCGGCTTTCAGGGAGTTGGAGCACACAAGCTCCGCGAAGCCCTGGTAATGGTGCGCCGGGGAGTACTTCTCCGGCTTCATCTCGTGGAGCTCCACATCGAAGCCCCTGCGCGCAAGCTGTACAGCCGCCTCGCAGCCCGCAAGCCCTGCGCCGATAACCTTAACCGTCATTATTCTTATCCTTATTGTCTGCGCTGTCAAGAGGACGCTCGTAGCCGCAGCCCTCTTTTGCGCAGTATATCTTGCCCATTCGTCCGGGCTTCTTGAACAGCGAAGCGCCGCACTGCGGACATTTTTCCTCTATCGGGAGATCCCACGTCATGAAGTTGCAGTTCTGGTAATCCTCGCAGCCGTAGAACGGCTTGCCCTTTTTGGATTTCTTCGCCAGCATCTTCTTGCCGCAGCGCGGACAGCTGCCCTTTGTCTCTGTAACTATCTTCTTGGTGAACTTGCACTCCGGGAATCCGCTGCACCCGAGGAACTTTCCGAACGGCCCTATCTTGATGACCATGGGCTTGCCGCATTCCTCGCAGATAACGTCCGTGGGCTCGTCTGGAACCTTGACGCGCTTGCCCTCCATGTCGCTCTCAGCCTTTTCGAGGGTCTTTGCGAACCCGTCGTAGAACTTCCGGAGAACTTCCACCCAGTTCTTGGTGCCGTGCTCGATATCATCGAGGGAGGTTTCCATCTTTGCCGTGAATTTCACGTCAACGATGTTGTTGAAGTGATCTTTCAGAAGTTCAGTTATTACCTCTCCGAGGGAAGTCGGCTTGAGCTGATTTCCCTGCTCCCCCTCCACATAGTGGCGGTCGAGTATCGTGGAGATAGTCGGCGCATAGGTGGACGGTCTGCCGATCCCGTTTTCCTCCAGCTCCTTGATGAGGGAGGCTTCGTTGTATCTTGCCGGCGGCTGCGTGAAGTGCTGGTTCCCGAGGACTTCCTTTGCAGTGAGCTTCTCGCCCTTTTCCAGCTTCGGCAGTGCGCCGGTCTGTTCGCCGTCGGCGTCCTTGGTCTCCTCGTACAGCTTGGTGAATCCGTCGAATCTCACGGAATAGCCGCTGCTCTTGAACAGGCAGCCCGCCGCCGTGATGTCAGCGGCAACCGTGTCGAGGATCGCGTTCTGCATCTGGCTCGCCATGAAGCGCTCCCATATCAGCTTGTACAGCTTGTACTGGTCGCTTGAAAGCGAAGCCTTCACCTTTTCCGGGGTAAGGCTCACCGTGGTGGGGCGTATCGCCTCATGCGCGTCCTGCGCATTGTTCTTGGACTTGAACACTCTCGGCTTCTCCGGGAGGTACTCCGCGCCGTACATCTCTTTTATAAGGTCTGCGGCGGCAGCCTTTGCCTCGTCGGAGATCCTCAGCGAGTCGGTTCTCATGTAGGTGATAAGACCCACAGCGCCCATACCCGCAACATCGATACCTTCGTACAGCTCCTGAGCCGCTTTCATGGTACGGCGGGACTGGAAAGAATACCGACGGCTTGCCTCCTGCTGAAGAGTAGAAGTCGTGAACGGCGGAGCCGGCTGCTTCTTGCGCTGGGACTTCTTCAGCCCGGTGACAACAAACTCAGCGCCCTCAAGCCTTTTCAGGAGCTTGTCGGCTTCCTCCTTGCTGGAAATGGCGACCTTTTCGCCGTCTACTTCCGCGAGCTTCGCCGGGAAAGCCCGCTTTGAAGAGGAGGCGAGTAGCTTTGCGTCAACGCTCCAGTATTCCTGCGAAACGAAGCTGCGGATCTCATTCTCGCGGTCAACGATGATACGCACCGCAACGGACTGCACACGTCCTGCGGAAAGTCCGCGGCGGACTTTCTTCCAGAGGAACGGGGACAGCTTGTATCCCACGATCCTGTCGAGGATACGCCTTGCCTGCTGCGCGTCAACGATGTTGGTATCAATGCAGCGGGGCGCGCTCATTCCGTTTTTTACACCGGTCTTGGTGATCTCATTGAATGTCACGCGGACCGGTGCTTTCTCGTCAATGCCGAGGAGGTGCGACAGATGCCATGCGATGGCCTCTCCCTCTCTATCCGGGTCGGTCGCGAGGTAGACAATATCACTTGCCTTGGCGTGCTTTTTGAGTTCTTTGATGACGTCCGCCTTATCCTTCATATTGACGTACTGCGGCGCAAAATCATGCTCCACATCAACGCCCAGCTTGGACTTTGGCAGGTCGATTATATGTCCGGTGGAGGCTATTACATCATAGCCCTCACCGAGATACTTCTTAACGGTCTTCGCCTTGGACGGAGACTCGAGTATTACAAGGTGCGGCACAAAGGTTCCCCCTATTTTTATTTTTGGCAGTTTGCGCGTTTTCTGCGCGCTTATAGTTTGCCCATTCGGGCTGATTCAAGACATCGCAAAGCCGAAAGCATTCTTATGGTTTTGCGCTGTCTGCTGCAAAATATACAGCAGAATATGTTATTTTCTCGAAAGCTCCCAGAGGATTATCGCGGCTGCGGCGGCTGCGTTGAGAGATTCCGCGCCGGAGATCGGGATATACACCGCCCCGGTGCAGAGCTTTGCCGCCTCCGGTGAAACTCCCCTGCCCTCGCTGCCGATGACCACTGCGGAGCGCTTCGGGAACGTTATCTCCCCGAGCTTCTGGGCGGTTTTGTCCAGCATTGCCCCGTAAACCGAGAATCCGCGCTCTTTCAGCTCCGGAATGAGATCCGTCATCTCCCCGCAGACGCAGGGAAGCCTGAGCGCGCTCCCCATCGAGGCGCGCAGCGTTTTCGGAGCCCAGATATCCGCGCAGTCCGGTGAGAGCATCGCTCCATCGAATCCGAGAGCCTCTGCCGTACGGATTATCGTCCCGACATTTCCGGGGTCCTGCACTCCGTCAAGCAGCACCAGCCTTGAAGCCCCGGAGAGCCCCGGCTCAGCGGCGGGCTTTTCAGCCAGCGCGAACAGCCCCTGCGGAGCCTTGGTATCTGAAATATATTCCGCGATATCGCCGGATATCACCGTCAGCTCCCCCGCCTGCGCCAGAGCGTTAGCGGTCTGCGGGTACTTCTCCAGCGCCTTTTCGGTCGCCATTGCGGAAACTATGCGGAATCCCCCGGCGGCGAGCTCCCCGCAGAGGTGGTCGCCCTCAACGGCGAAAACGCCCTCGCTGTCGCGCAGGCTCTTGTCCCGGAGCACCTCGCGGAAGTGCTTCACGGCGTCGTTTTTTCTCGAAGTTATGGTCATCGGAGAATACCCCCTACATAGCGAAAAATCTCACGTCCCGGAACAGAACGTGAGATATTTTCACGATTAAAGCGCTGCCTTAGCCTTCTCTGTCAGTGCAGTGAAGCCTGCTGCGTCATTGATAGCGATTTCGGAAAGCATCTTTCTGTTCAGAGTGATGTTTGCCTTCTTCAGACCGTTCATGAAGGTGGAGTAGTTCATACCATTAGCCTTGCAAGCAGCGGAGATTCTGGTGATCCAGAGCTTTCTGAAATCTCTCTTCTTGAGTCTTCTGCCGATGTAAGCATACTGACCGGACTTCCATACAGCTTCCTTAGCAGTCTTGAAAAGTCTGCTCTTGCCGCCCCAGTAGCCCTTTGCCAGCTTTAATGTTCTATTTCTTCTCTTACGAGTTGCGAGTGCGCCCTTTACGCGTGCCATGTTACATTACCTCCTGTTATTTTTGTCTGCGGACTCATTCCGCGGTCGATTATTTGTACGGAATAAGGCTCTTTACAGCTGCTACGTTG
>CALBGD010000072.1 GCA_937893735.1 uncultured Clostridia bacterium
TTCAGCGAAAGCCAGCGTCGGGAGGCAGAAGCAGCCGGTGAGCTGCTTTCGCGCGAGCTTCCCGCCGACATCAGCACCAAGATGATTTTCAGGGGGTGAGCGGGTGAGCAGATTCAGTGATATCATATCCCGGCTTGGCGATGGCAAATGGCGCAGGATAGTGATAATTGCAGGCATAGCCGCGATCGCCCTGCTGTTCCTCAGCACGCTGAACACGGGCGGAAAGGCTCAGGAGCAGCCGCAGAGCTATTCGCAGGAGGAGATCTCACGTCTGGAAAAGGAGCTTGAAAGGCGGCTCACCGATGTGATATCCGGGATAGACGGAGTGACCTCCCCGAAGGTGATGGTGACGCTTGACTGCACCAGCCGCCGGGTATACGCCGAGGAGACCAAATCCAGCAGCACCTCCGGCGAGGTAAAGAGCGAGAGCTCCATAGCGCTCTCCGGCAGCGGCAAGGAGGCTCTGGAGACCAGCGTGGTGATGCCGCAGGTGCGCGGGGTCGCGGTGGTCTGCGGCGGGGCTGAGAACGTCCTGATAAGGGAAAAGGTGGTGAATACGGCGGCGCGGGTGCTCGATATAGGCATATCGCAGGTTTATGTCACTAACTGATTTGAAAGGAAGAAATCACATGAAAAGACTTAACGTGATCTTAGGGAAGAAACAACTTGTCGCAGCGGGACTGACCGTGCTGCTCGGCGCGGCGGTGGCGGTGAACTTCATCTACGCGGGCAACAAGAAGCAGCAGGACATCACCCAGCCCGCCGAGGAAGTCGCGGGGACTACATACGGCGAGGCGGATCTTGTGAGCAGCAATTCGGACAGCGACGCGTATTTCGCGCAGGCGCGGCTCGACAAGCAGACCAGCCGCGAGGAGGCTGCGGAAGTACTCCAGACGATGTATCAGGGCGGAGACCTTACCGCTGACGAGATGTCTGTGGTCGCCGTGGACGCGGCGAAGATGGGCGGCTGGATAGAAAGCGAGACTAAGATCGAGAGTATGCTGAAAGCGCAGGGTTTTGAGGACGCGCTGTGCTACCTCAGCGACAACAGCGCGAACATCATAGTAAAGACCGAGGGTCTTGACGCCGCCGGAGCCGCGAAGATAAAAAGCACGCTGCTTTCCGAGGTGGAGCTCACCAACGACCAGATAACCATTGTCGAGGTCAATTAAACAGAAAAACAGGCTGTCGAGAAGCCCTCAGCTTCTAGGAACCCGCACTGCAACTAGGCTTTGTGCCTGTTGCAGTGCGGGGTGACAACGAAGATGAGGGTTTACCGACAGCCTGAAACACCCCGGCCGATCGGTCGGGGTGTTTTTTGTGCTATGTAACGATGGGAAAATTACTTATCCTCTTCGTCCTTCTTTTCCTCTGCAAGCTCGGCTGCTTCCTCTGCCGCCTCTTCCTCAACGGAAACTGCCTTTTCGGGGAGCTTCTCGCCGCACTTCGGGCAGAAAGCGTTGTCGCTCTTGGTCTTTGCACCGCACTTGGGGCAGGTAACTGTCTGACGGAGGTCGTCAAGCAGCAGGTTTATCTCAGAGAGCTTCTCATACAGCTTGTCGATCTCTTCAACCTCTGCGTCGAACAGTGCAGCGTCGGGATTCTCAGCCTTCTTCATCTCGTAAGCCATCTCGCCCAGCTTCTCAAAGTGTGCCTTGATGTCGCCGGTGGTCTGGGACTCCTTGATCTTCAGCTTGGTGAATCTTACAGCCTCGTCAGTCTTTTTGCCGGCGGTCTGCGCAGCAGATTTTGTGGTGTTGATAACGTCATCTAAAAAGCCCATGGTAAAAACTCCTTTCAGAATTATGTATTCATTTTCGGGGAAAGTTTCCCTTGCCTACATTCTACCACAAAATATTCTTTTTTGCAATAGTTTCTTTGTGAAAAGTTTGTAAAAATCAATCCTTTGCGGGACGCTCCTGACCTCTGATAAGCACTCCGATAAATTCGGGACCTGCGTTGCATGATACGACCACGCCGCACTTCTCGACCATAGCCGGACCGTAGCCGAGCTTCTTTGTCATCTTGTCGATGAATTCCTTCTCGCAGTCGGGGCGGGTGGTGGTCACAACGCACCATGGGGTCTCAGGAATCATGCTTGCGGAGATGGTCTCCACAGCCGCGTCGATTATCGCCTTTTCGCCGCGCGCCTTGCGTACAACGGAGGTCTTTTCAGCCGCCAGATTTATGAGCGGCTTCAGTCCCATGAGTTCGCCGAGGAAGCTTGCGGCAGCGGTAATTCTGCCGGATTTCTTCATGTGGCGGAGCTCAAAGCCGATGATGAACGCCTCTGCGTGTCTTGCCCAGTCCTCAAGATAGGAAACGACGCTCTCAACGCTCTGACCAGCTTCCAGCTTCTTGCAGGCTTCAATGATGGGATAGCCGTAGCTGAGCGTATAGCCCTGACTGTCTACAACATAAATTGCGAGGTCCTTCAGCTCGTCTGCAACGTTCTGTTTTGCAAGCTGTGCGTTGGAGCAGGTCTGGGAGCCTGCACCGTTTATCACGTCAACGATGATGGTGCGCACTCCCTGCTCGTACATTTCGCGGTACTTCTCCTCAAACTGTATTGCAGTTATCTGGGAGTGCTTCGGAATTTCCTGATGCTCCTTGAGTATTTTGTAGAACTCGTCCGGCTGGATATCCCGGCGGTCGGCGTAGCTCTTGCCGTTGATGGTCACCATGAATGGGATAACCTCGAGAAGTCCCTTGTAGCGCTCCTCGTCTGCCGGGGAGATATCGCAGCCGCTGTCCGTGATTATTCTGATAGTGTTGTCCATAGTTTACTCCTTATTCTGCGGATCATTCCGCGTTATTCCAGTCAAATTCCCTGAGCCTGCCCCTGTTCTGTAGCTCCGGGAAGCCCCACTGGCGCAGCGCCTCGTACACGCCTATCGCAACGCTGTTGGAGAGGTTCAGGCTGCGCATTGTCTCCATCATCGGGATACGCACGCAGCGGCTCTTGTTCCGGAACAGCAGGCTTTCAGGAAGCCCTGCGTCCTCCCGCCCGAAGAACAGATAGCACCTGTCCGGATAGGAAACGTCGCTGTAAGTGTTCTCTGCCTTTGTGGAGAAATAGAAGTACTCCCCGTCGTTCCTTGCGAAGAAATCCTCCAGCCCGTCGTAATAGGTGATGTCGAGATAATGCCAGTAGTCCAGCCCAGCGTGCTTCAGCTTCTTGTCGTCCGGCGTGAAGCCCATGGGCTTTATCAGGTGGAGCCTCGCCCCGGTGACGGCGCAGGTGCGCGCGATGTTGCCGGTGTTCTGAGGTATCTGCGGCTCCACAAGTACTATATTCAGTTCCATTATGTATGCTCCGTTCAGGAAAATTGCGTTAAACAGCATATGATTATTGTAACATATTTCCGTATATATTGCAAGGGCTTTTTTGCCGCACCTCACGAATTCACCAAAATTACGGTAATTTGTTTGGAAAAGTGGGCAATAGTGCTGATTGACTTTAGTTGATAACAGTAGTATAATTATATTCGTTTGGTGTCTAAAAAGATAAATTACGCACATAAAAGGAAGGAACAACATGATAAAGAAGTACATCAGCGACCTGAAAAACGAGTTCAGGGGCTATAACGGAAAGGCTCTTTCGCAGGACCTTATGGCAGGACTAACCGTTGCGGCGGTGGCGCTCCCTCTGGCGCTGGCATTCGGCGTGAGCTCCGGCGCGGACGCAGCCTCGGGACTTATCACGGCGATAACCGCCGGAATCGTTATCGGAATACTCTCCGGCGCGTCCTACCAGATATCCGGACCCACCGGAGCAATGGCGGCTATCCTGCTGACCGTATCCGCAAAGTACGGCATAACCGGCGTACTGACTGCGGGCTTCCTGTCCGGAGCGGTGCTGGTGATAGCGGCTCTCTGCCGGGTCGGAAAGCTTGTAAGCTACCTGCCGGCTCCCGTGATCACAGGATTCACCTCCGGTATCGCCATAATCATCGCGCTGGGACAGATAGACAACTTCTTTGGCACAAAGTCCGTGGGAGACAACCAGATTGCGAAGATAGGCTCCTATTTCAGCGGCGCGGGAAGCTTCGTCCCGAACTGGTGGGCTGTGATGTTCGGCGTGCTGGTGGTCGTGATAATGATAGTCTACCCGAAGAAATGGAACGGTGGTTCCGTCCTCGCTGGTGGGAATAATCGTGGCGCTGGTCATCAACATGATATTCTTCGAGCAGGGAACAGTCGCCGAGGTAGGTGCTATCCCTAGCAGCCTTGTAACGGACGACAGCATTATAAAGAAAGGCTTCGACCTTGAGCACATCACAAGCCTTATCATGCCCGCGATATCAATTGCGGCGCTGGGAATGATAGAGAGCCTTCTCTGCGGCGCGAGTGCCGGAAAGATGAAGGGCGAGCGCCTTGATGCCAGCCGCGAGCTTGTCGCTCAGGGAATCGGCAACATGATCATTCCGCTCCTCGGCGGAGTGCCTGCGACTGCGGCTATCGCGAGGACCTCCGTTGCGATAAAGTCCGGCGGAAAGACGCGCCTTG
>CALBGD010000073.1 GCA_937893735.1 uncultured Clostridia bacterium
TTCACACAGCCTTCTGCAAATGAAAGCCGGGTCGGCGCTTCCGCCAAGCAGGAAAAAACAAAGCTCGCTGCGGCATACGTTTCGTACTATGTTCCCTTCCGCTCCATGCAGGCTGACGAAATTCATTTTCTGCCACGGCTTGTGTATTTTAGCGCTGAAATATGCCGGCGAGGAAATACCACATATCACCATTACCTCCAGACCATCTATCTGCGGGAGCAGCTTCTCTGCTCCGCTGTAAAATCCACAGTCGCCGGACATCAGCACCGCCGCGTTATTATAATCTTCATGCTTCAGGAATTCTGCTATCTCGCCGCTTTTCCAACTGCAAAGAATACGCCTGCCGGATCCTGAAAAGGGCTTTAACATACGCTCAGCGCCTATGAGCACATCTGATTTCTCTATCGCGGAAAGCGCCTCGTGAGTCAGGGTACCGGCTCCGTCCATTCCTATTCCGATTATGTAGACCATTCTTTTATCTCCATGACGATTTTCCTTATCTGCTCCAGCGTATATCCGGTTTCTTTCGGGCGTAGCAGGGTCACAAGTTCGGCGCCGCATTCCCGTGCCGCTTCTGCCTTTTCGGGATAACCGCCTACCGCGCCGCTTTCCTTGGTGACTAGTATTTCCGCGCCGCTGAGCTTTATATGTTTGATGTTTTCCTCCACGGAAAACGGCGGCGACGCAGTGATGACCTTTTTTTCATCAAATCCGAGCAGCCGGCATCTCTCCAGTATTCCTTCCGCCGGAAGCAGCCGCGCCCACACGCGCTCGCTGTGCTCTCTCACTCCGGCAAGCGCGTACAGCTCCTTGCTGCCGAGGGTGCTGAGTATTATTTTATCACTGCTGTTCAGGTATTTTATAAGCTCTTCAAGGCGAGTGAAAGAAGTACCGGAAATATCTGTGCTCTGCTCACGCAAAAGGCGGTAATACGGTATTCCTGCGGCATTGCAGGCGGAGGTTATATTCCGTGTTGCCTCAACTGCATAGGGGTGTGTGGCGTCGATCACCATACGGTATTTTTTGTCCGCAAGCAGGGACTGCATTTCAGCACAGTCAAGCTTTCCATTCAGAATATTAATGCACTGGCAATTGGGAAGGAGCTCCGCGGCGCGGTCAGTCGTAACTGAAACATCTGCGGAAATATTATGTTCCGCGCAGAATTCAGCCAGCAGCCTTCCCTCTGTCGTGCCGCCGAAAATCAACATTTTACACATTATAACCCCTCGGCGTTACCATTTTTCCGCCTATATTCTTCGTCTGGCTGTTCCCTATGAATACCGTGGTGAACATATCGACCGACGCGTCCTTAAGCTTGCAGAGCGGCATTACAGCGTATTCCTCACCGTTTCTGCCGATATTCCTTGCATAACCGCACACAGTATCGCCCGGAAGGTATTCCAGCAGTATCAGGCAGACCCTGCGCAAATAGTCCGCGCGTTTTCTTGATGATGGATTATAAAGAGATATGACCATATCAGACTGAGCCGCCAGCCTCAGCCGCTTCTCGATTTTCTCCCACGGCGTGAGCAGATCCGAAAGGCTTATCACTGCAAAGTCAGCAGTCAGCGGTGCGCCCAGTAGCGCACCTCCGCTCAGTGCGGCAGTAACTCCGGGAACCACCTCTATATCCACCCCGGTATACATAGGCGAAAGCTGATACGCCAGCCCCGCCATGCCGTAAACTCCGCTGTCTCCGCTGCATATCAGGGAAACCGTTCTCCCGCCTGCCGCCTGCTCAAGAGCCGCTTCTACCCTGTCAAGCTCCTGCCTCATTCCGGTGCAGAAGTATTCCTTATCCAGGAAATACTGTTTTATCAGCCCGGCATAAACTGTGTAGCCTACGATCAGGTCGCTGCGCTCTATTGCAAGCTTTGCTCCGAGCGTCATTCCCTCATAGCTGCCGCAGCCGAATCCAACAATATACAGCTTCATAGAATTTTCCTTTCGAAATCAATAGTGACCGGAAGCTCCGCCAGAGCAGCAGTCACGCCATTCCCCGCAGTTTTCGGGAAAAATAGTCTGCCCCCCGCGCACACTGCGCTCCGCTCGCATACATTATCCGCGCCGGTGTTCTTCTGCACAAAATCCGAGTGCGAAAAGCTCCCGCGCGCCTGCATCAGCTCACCGCTTGAAAAAGTGAGCAGCCTGACGGAGCGATTACGGCAGAATTCCAGCAGACCAGTTTCATCAGACTTGATGTCAATTGTCGCGGCGGCGCAGATCCGGTCAGCGTCTATTCCCGCTGTTTCAAGGCAGTGCATAACATGAGCGTCTATTCGCCCGCACGAAGTGCCGCGCTTGCAGCCTATTCCAACAATGATATTTCGCGGAACCAGGTTCAGCGTCACCGGAAACGGCTTTTTTGAGCGGTCAGGGCTGATGCATATTCCGGTGCGGAAGCCGGCGCCCGCCGAAAGCTCCCCCGGAATATTCGAGCATGGATACTCGCTGAAAAGCCCGGCGGTCTCGCCGTCAAGCACTGCGGAAGCTATCTCCTTTGCAGCGGACATATCGGAAATTATCAGTCCATTAGCCTTGGCAAAGCTGTCCGGAGAGAATTTTCCGCCGATGTCAGTGGCGGTCGTTATTACAGGAACGGCTCCTATTTCTGACGCAACAATTTCTGAAAGCCGGTTTGCGCCGCCCAGATGACCTGACAGAACAGGTATCACAAATTTTCCGGTATCATCGACAACTATTACCGCCGGGTCGCTCAGCTTCGAATAAATATGCGGCGCTGCTGCACGCACCGCAATTCCGCAGGCGCAGACAAAAATCAGCGCGTCATATTTGCTGAAAATCTTTTGTGTAAGCAAATGGATATCATCAAACCGCTCGGAATCCGTATCATAATGCGTGCGGAAACAGAACCGCCCAACAATGTGCGGACCGCCGAGAAACGCCGCTATCCTGCGGGACAGAATACGTCCGTTTTCTGTAACGGATATAACCGCAATGTTCATATTTCAGCCTTTCTGAACTCCGTTTCAAACAATGGGTCGTACAGCTTTGACAGGGAATAATCCTCCCCAAGGAACCCGCCAATGGTAATAAGTGCAGTTTTGGAAATTCCGTTTTCCGCCGCAGTTTCAGCGAGAGTTCCTACCGTACAGCGGCAGACTTTTTCGTCCTCCCAGCTTGCCTTATACACTATTGCGGCAGGTGTATCTGCGGGATAACCTCCCTGCTGGAGCCTGCGGGAAAGTTCCCCGGTCATTCCCGCACTGAGAAATATAACCATAGTGGAATGGTGCGCCGAAAGCGCTTCAATGCTTTCGCTGTCAGGAACGGTAGTCCTGCCTGCCATTCGCGTGATGATGACCGTCTGAGAAATATCCGGAAGCGTGTATTCCGCTTTTAAGGAAGCTGCCGCTCCGCAGAACGAGCTTACTCCCGGGCAGACAGAGTATTCTATCCCAAGCTCGTCCAGCCTGTCCATCTGCTCGCGTATAGCTCCGTAAAGCGACGGATCGCCGGTGTGGAGCCGCACCGTATTCCTGCCGGAACATTCTGCAATATCAATGACCGAGATCACTTCATCAAGCGTCATGCGGGCGCTGTTATGTATTTCACAGCCTCTCTTCGCATATTTAAGGAGCTCCGGATTAACAAGCGAACCTGCATATATTATCACGTCAGCCTGCTCGATAAGGCGTTTCCCCCGCAGAGTGATAAGATCCGCAGCCCCGCAGCCCGCTCCCACAAAATCAACCATTGTATTCCTCCGAAATTATCCCTATAAGTTCATCAGCAAGCGGCGTGCGGACAGTAATACAGTGCTTGTCCGAGAACATCACCGCGCCTATTTTTACTGTATTTTTCACCTTCGCATTGAGGTAGTATTCCGCGCGCTGCGCAAGAATGTCAAGCGTTTTTTCAAGAAATCCGCAGCCTTTCAGTATATCCAGCGCCGCGTCAACCGTAACGCAGCTCGGGATCTCTCTCAGCGCGGATATATCCGCTCCGGCAAGAACTCCGCAGGTCACAAGGACGTCCATGCGGCCGTCAGCCTGCGCAGAATGGGTGTTCATAATGCCTGCGCCAAGCTTCACCAGCTTGCCGATATGTCCGATTATCAGCACATTTTCAAACCCGAATTCCAGCGCGATATCTATGGCGTCGCCAATGTAATTGCTGCATTTCACGCTTCTTTCCAGCGCAAAGGGCATGGACTTCTGAATATAATTCTCGCTGTAATTTCCAAGGGTCAGCAATAATGAACGGCAGCCCTCGGCACGGCGCATTCTTTCCTCCAGACGTATCGTATCGACAAGCGCAGCGCTGCTCATCGGCTCAACGATGCCGCTCGTGCCGATTATTGATATTCCGCCCTCTATCCCCATTCGGGGGTTGTAGGTCTTTAGGGCAAGCTCACTCCCGCCGGGCACTGATATCTCCACACGAAAACCGCCGTGGTAATCATTCCTTTCCGCAGCGTCAGACACCGCAGATGTGATCATCTTTCGGGGCACGAAATTGATGGCGTACTCCCCGACTGGCTGGTCAAGACCGGCTCTGGTGACTATTCCGATACCCTCGCCGCCTGTGATCTCCACGCCTTCAGAAATGCGGCTTACTTTCGCATACACCAGTATCCCATTAGTGACGTCCGGGTCGTCACCGCTGTCCTTTTTTATGGCGCATGACGCGTACTCGCAGGTGATCTCAGCGTTAAGGACAGGCAGCTTCAGCAATGTTCCCTTTGGCGTCATTATTTGCGAGATCCCCATGCTGCGGCCAGTGAGAAGCATTTCGGAAGCCGCAGCCGCGGCAGCCGCAGCGCAGGAACCGGTGGTATACCCGCACCGCAGCTTCTGTGCGCCATGATAAATGTATTGTTCTGACATAATATTTCTCCTGAAAGCCTTGACCCGAAAAGCGGATCCGCCGCTTCCCCGGTCAAGGCTGCGGAATCAGCTCCGCAGCCCGCTTTTTTTAATCGTTCACCATGTCGGATATTTCAACTCCATACTGCTTTGTGAAGTAGTTCTGGAGAGCCTCAACGTCCGATTTCATTCTTTCATTTGCGCTGTCGTATCTGCCATTGTCCTTAGCGCTCTGGGTGGAATCATTGCGGTCGGAATCCTCGACCTTTACTATCTCGCCTGCGTCAAGATCAAAAGTGTAGTAGAAACCTGTTCCCATCATGGAAACATAATAATACTGCTCGACAGTGTTGGAGTTGAAATCAAAGTTGTAATACTCAACAGTCTCGCTGCCATCAAGTCCGGTCTTGACGAATTTTACAGTCTTTGCAGGCTTGTCTACGGTTATTTTCAGTCCCGCGCCGTCAAACGGAGAGCGCTCAGTATCAAGATAAGTGAGAACGCCGTCCTCTTCAGTAAAAACTGAAGTTCCGAGCATAGTCTCCTGCTGCTCTGATGTCTGGGCAGAATCATTCTGAGACGAAGAGCTGCTGTTTGCATTTCCTGCGCAGGCAGCCAATGAAAGAACTGCTGCGGCTGCCGCCATTACCATAAGTACCTTTTTCATTTAAATTGCCTCCTGAATTATTTATATATGAAAGCCTTCTGGGCTGTCATTTAACGTCGTTGGATACCAGTCCGAGTACGTTTTCCTCCACTGCGGAGCCTGTCACCTCGTCCAGCCTGATATATTCAGCGCCCATGCGCTCGGCTATTTTCCGCGCGAATCCGAACCGGATATAGCTGTTCTCAGTATCCAGCACCATAGTCCCCGCCTGAGCCAGACTTATCCGCTCTGCCACTGAAAGTGCGTCCTCAAACGCGTCCGTACTGTTAAGCGGAACATTCGCCCTGCCGTCGGATATCAGCACCAGATATTGCAGGGCGTCTGGCATTCGTATGCGCTCAGCACGGAGAAGCTCTGCCGCTGCGGCCAGTCCTGCTGCCAGCGGAGTTTTTCCGCCGGTAGGAAGCTCGTCCATGCGCCTGCGTGCAAGCTCCGGGCTGGAGGTTATGCTGAGCAGCACCTGAGCTCCGCTGCCGCGGAATGCCACAACTCCCACACGGTCGCGTTTCTGATACGCCTCTGAAAGCAGACCGCGCACTGCGCCTTTTACTGCCCTCATACGGCGCTTTGCCCCCATCGAGCCGCTCGCGTCCACCACGAACAGGATAGTGGCTCCGGTACGCTTTTCGCGTATTTTGCAGCGCAGATCTGAGCTCCTGACTGCTATGCTCATTCCCTCTGGAGGGGGCCTCTGCCGCTGGTTGAGAGCCGCACAGCACAGCGTTGGTATCAGCGCCACATCACGGCATTTGCCCGATGGAATGGTGCTGCGGACATATCTTCCGCTCAGCTCGCCTGCAATGGTCCTGCTGCGTTTTCCGCTGCCTCCATTTTTTCCGTAATTCGCTTTTATTCCGTCCGCGGAAAGCGGCAGCTCGCTCCCGGCGCGTTCGACGCTGCCGGGCTGATCATCCGGCTCTTCCGGCTGGGAAGCCTGCTGCGGAGTATCAGCGGTGTTTTCTTCAGCCGCCTCGTTTTCCGGGCTGTCCTCGCTGGATCGTTCCTGAGCCGATTCAGAATTTCCCGCAGCTTCAGCGGGTGGTGCATTCCTCATTCTGTACGGAAGTACCATCTGCGCAGCGCCGGAAACGTCCTCGTCGCTGACCATGCAGCCGCCCCGCCATGCGCACAGCGCTCTTGCGGTCTCGGCAAGGATAATTTCACAGCGGTTGCCTTCGCAGCAAGCCCTGTCAGCGGTGAGCGCGATAAGCTGCATCGTTTCCTCGGGAACGGTTATTTCTTTCAGCCTGCATGAAGCGGCTGATATTTTTTCCGCAAGAAGTTCTTCCTCATACTGGTATTTGCGGCAGAACATCTCCGGACCGCGTTCATATTCCAGTCGGCGCCGTATTATCTCAGCGCGTATCTGCACGTCTTTTTCGCTCTGCGCGCTTACAAATAGTCCGAATCTGTCCAGAAGCTGCGGGTGCAGAGCTCCCTCCTCGGGATTCATCGTTCCGACAGGAATACAGCGG
This sequence comes from uncultured Clostridia bacterium, assembly GCA_937893735.1. GTDB lineage: Bacteria > Bacillota > Clostridia > Oscillospirales > Ruminococcaceae > CAG-115. The sequence goes on from CALBGD010000073.1 coordinate 6,972, forward strand.
CAGGAATGGCGGTATGATATTCCCTCGCGCTGTATGATATTTTCTCCGGAGGACACAACCTCCGTCAGAATATTTGAAATATGCGTGCCGAGAAGATTTATCTCGTCCACATAGAGAAAATTGCCGTCCGCTTCATACAGCAGGCCTTTTTCAAACTTCCTCCCGCCGTCATTCACGGCACTGGAAAGGTCAAGAGTACCTACCAGCCTGTCCTCGGTAACGTTGAGCGGGATCTCCACCACGCGCCGTCCCGCCGCAGATGCAAGCCCTCGCACCAGCGTAGACTTAGCGGTGCCCTTTTCTCCGGCAATAAGCACGCCGCCAATCGCTGGGTTCACCGCATTCAGGATAAGAGCCAGCTTCAGCCGCTCCTGACCAGTGACCGCCGTAAACGGAAACGGAAATCTGCTCATCTGGTTTCACGGCTTTCTATCATTTCAAAAACGGAGCTGATGTCAAGGCGCTGTTCTTCAAACGGCTTGCGGCGCATTCTGTGCGGAAGCACAAGTTCTGCCGCCAGCTTCATGTCCGCCTTTTCCACGGAGCTTCTTCCTTCGTAGGCGGCATTTGTGACCGCCGCCTTTATCATTGCGATATCCGCGCGGTGACCGTCCACGCCCAGGCTGACCGATATCTCAGCCGCCAAACGCAGTATGTCATCGGAATAGGACACTTTTCCCATCAGCTCATGCGCTTCGCTTATACGGTGCCGGAGCTTTTCCTGCTCGGGCTGCCATTCAGCCAGAAAAGCCTCAGGGTCGCTTTCGTATGCAAGGTATCGCTTTACGACTTCAGTGCGCAGCCCGATATCGGATTCCCCCCGGACATCTGCCACAAGTCCGAATCTGTCAAGCAGCTGCGGACGAAGGTCGCCCTCCTCGGGATTCATCGTTCCAACAAGGACAAATTTTGCAGGGTGGCTGAAAGAAACACCCTCACGCTCGACATTATTTACGCCCATTGCCGCTGAATCAAGTATAACATCTACAACATGATCGTCCAGCAGATTTATTTCGTCTATGTACAGAATATTCCGATTCGCCTCAGCAAGTATACCAGGCTCAAAATGCTTTTCACCTGTTGTCAGAGCCTTTTCTATATCAAGAGTTCCTACGACCCTGTCCTCGGTAGCGCTCACCGGAAGGTCTACCACTCTCATTCTGCACAGCACAGTCTCTGGGTCTTTCTTTCTGCGGCATTCGTCGCACTGACAGCTCACATCGTCCGGGTCGCAGGAAAACGGACAGCCCTTTACCTCGCGGCGCTCCGGGAGGACCTGCGTGAGAGCACGGACTGCCGTGGATTTTGCCGTACCCTTTTCGCCCTTTATGAGTACCCCGCCCAGTGCCGGATTTATCAGGTTGAGTATCAGTGCGCGCTTCATTTTCTCCTGTCCGACTATCGCAGTGAACGGGAAATATGCTTTCTGTTTCATCAGGAATCACCCTCAATTCTGTTTTCTGTTTCGAGATATGCGCGGCGTATTGCCTCAAGCTGCTCCTCAGTGGCGTCCCAATAGCTGCGGCGGCTGTATTCCTCCATCTGCTCCAGTATCTCCATATAGGCGTAAGGATTGTTTTCCGCCATGCGGCGCCGCATTTCTTCGTTTTCAGCATAGGCGGCACAGAGGTCGTTGTATACCCACTGCTCCACCGCCCCGGTTGTGGCGGCAAGACCCATGATATTTTCAAAGCGCTCGGATATCTTCTGTGCGCCATGATATTTATGAGCAAGCATTCCGTCTATCCATTTCGGATTCAGCATACGGGTGCGTATTCCCTTGGCAACGGCCCTTTCGGCAGTCTCTGTCACCGGAACCGCTCCAGTGGTGTCGGTGACTAGCATGACAGCCTTTTTGCCTCTCACCATTTCGACTGATTTTGCCAGACCTCCGAAAAATTCATAATAATGATCAAGGTCGGTTATCTCATATTCGTTATTGTCACGGACCTGAGATACTATCTCAACGCTTTTCAGATTCTGCTCATAAAGATTTTCAATATCCCTGCCGCGCATTTTCCGGTTATAGACATAGTGCAGGGACGACAGGAACTGGCTGCCTATCTGCTCCTCCTTTTCCCATGCCTTTGTTTCGATTATAGAAGTAATTCCTGTGCCATACTCGCCCTCTCGCGGACCGAAGATCCTTGTGACGGACAGCTCCTGCGCCTCCTGCTCGTCATAGCCGCGATCCAGGAGATAGCTGCGTATTTTCTCAGAATTTGCTTTCATATAGTTTTGCTCGGGAGTTTCGTCTGCTTCGTTCACAAGATGGAACAGGTCGTCGAGATTATCAATGATGTTCGGGAAAAGGTCGCGGAAAAATCCGCATATATTGACCGTGACATCAGTTCGTGGTCTGCCGAGCTCCTCAGCCGGAATAAGCTCGTATTTAGGATTCCATGCAGAATTCCCTTTTGCAAGCCGCGCGCCCAAGTATGCCATTATCTGACCCACTGTTTCGCCCTGTGTACGGGAGGTTTCCAGTCCCCATAATATCACGGCAGTAGAATTCGGATAACTGCCATTCTGCTCATAATAAGTCCTTATGGTGTTCTCTGCAATTCTCGCGCCCCTCTGGTATGCCGTAATAGTAGGAACGAACCGCTGGTCAAACTGATATAAGTTATACCCGGAAGGCAGTACCTCCGGACTGCGGTATATGTCGCCCGCCGCCTTTGCCGGAATAAAACCTCCGGAAAGGGCGTTCAGCAGCTGCTCATTTTCTGCATTTGATCTTACCGCACGGTATCGTTCGCGTCCATAGCAAATGGTTTTTTCCAGCTTGTCAGGGATCTTTTCTGCGTTGAAATATCTGCTGAAGCAGTCCTCCGCAAGCGCATTTATACGCCGGAGCTGCTCGCCTCCGGATCCCTCCGCTGCGTTAAGGTCGAGCCCAAGCTCTTCAGCAGAGATCATGCTGAGCGACGGAATATCATCATGCGGCTTTTTCAGCAGCTCCCTTACATAGCAGAGCGCCTCATCATCAGAGTAATCCTGTCCGAACACATGAAGCCCCTTCGGGATAAGAGAGCTGTTCATGCGGTAAAGCTCCTTTTCCAGCTGGTCTGTATCAGACGGAAGATTAAGTTCCCCGGCAAGCGCGGCGATATTCTTTTCCACCTCGCGTGCGGAGCTCTCGGAAAACGTCTGCTGATGATGCAGCTCGTCCAGCATTGCAGAGAGACGCGCGTATTCTCCGTACAGCCCTCCCTGGACAAACACGGGGGGCTGATATCCAACCAGTGCCGCGTGAGAGCGCCGTTTCGCTATCGTTGCCTCCGACGGATTACCGCAGTAGTACAGATAAAAATGCGGTATATCACCCAGCAGCAGGTCAGGATAGCAGCTTCCGCTCATGCCGCACTCCTTGCCCTTAAGGAATTCGAGAGTCCCATGGGTTCCAATGTGTATTATCGCGTCTGCGCCGAACTTATCGCGGAGATACCTGTAAAATGCGATATACTGATGATGCGGCGGTATGGATTTGTCGTGATACAGCTTGTCCTGCTGCTCATGAACTCCGCGGGAGGGCTGCAATCCAACCAGCACATTTCCATAGGCAGCTGCTGGTATGAGAAAATCCCCGTTGTCATCGGTCATGATGTCGCCGCCGGGCTCGCCCCACGCGTCTATTACCGCCTGTCTGTCGGAAAATCCTGCGAGGAACTTTTTGTACTCAGCCAGAGGGTAAGTGCTCATTCTGCCGGTATCGTTGTATTTTCCGGTATTCACTAGTCCGCCGCTCACAAAATCAGTCATGAGCTGTTCCGCTGAAATTTCCTCCGTGTCATAACCGCTGCCTTTCAGAAGGGTCAATATAGATGAAACAGACTGGAACGTATCAAGGAATGCGCCTCCGAAAACGTTGGCTTCACCCGGCGGATAATTATAGCAGATAACCGCTACCTTCTTCTTGGAGTTCTCCTTTTTGCGCAGGGATATGTATTTTGCCGTGCGGCTTATCAACGACTCCAGACGCTCGTCTATCACTTTTATCTCGTCGGTGGTGACGTCAAAATCCGCATTGTAGAGGGGCTGCGTCTTTGCGCCTATGGGGAGCGTCATGACTGCACCGTCCTGTTCAGGCAGCATAACCGAAATAAGCACCTCTGACGGCGTGCTTCCCTGTACGGATTCAGCCCATTCCTGCTCAGTGCGACGTGAAATGAAAAATGGGTGCAGATACGGGAGATTCAGTTCCTTAAGCAGGTCGGTGCCGGCGGCAATATTGCCGCCCATAGGTCCGGCGCTAAGGCGGAATGACATGAAATTCAATAGGATATCAGGCTTGACGGGCAAAAATCCAGTCAGCAGCTTGCGAAGGCTGCCGTCGTTAACGCTGTCAGAGCCGGAAACCGCTAT
>CALBGD010000074.1 GCA_937893735.1 uncultured Clostridia bacterium
CCCCTGCTGGGGGAGGTGTCACGAAGTGACAGAGGGGCTGACCGAAAGACCAGCCCGTCTGCGCTCAATTTATACAATCTGACGAAAAACCTGACTGCGCAATCGCACGACAATAATTATGCGGTGTTGCCTTAGTTCGAATTACTCAGCAAACATAGCGGTAGAAAGATATCTCTCGCCAGTATCAGGGAGAAGTACAACGATGTTCTTGCCCTTGTTCTCGGGACGCTTAGCAAGCTGGAGTGCAGCCCACATAGCCGCGCCGGAGGAAATTCCGACCAGAACGCCCTGAGTTCTTGCGATACGTCTGCCGGTAGCGAAAGCGTCCTCATTCTCAACGGGAATTATTTCGTCGTAGATCTTGGTGTCGAGGGTCTCAGGAACGAAGCCTGCGCCGATACCCTGGATCTTGTGGGGGCCAGCCTTGCCCTCTGAAAGAACCGGAGAGGTCTTGGGCTCAACTGCGACTACCTTTACGGCAGGATTCTTGGACTTCAGGTACTTGCCGACGCCGCTTATTGTTCCGCCGGTGCCTACGCCTGCAACGAAGATATCGACCTTTCCGTCGGTGTCGTCCCAGATCTCAACGCCGGTGGTAGCCTCGTGAACTGCCGGGTTTGCAGGGTTGGTGAACTGAGACGGGATAAAGCTGTTCGGGATCTCCTTTGCAAGCTCCTCAGCCTTTGCGATAGCGCCCTTCATGCCCTTTGCGCCGTCTGTGAGGACGAGCTCTGCACCATAAGCCTTCATCAGGTTGCGGCGCTCTACGCTCATGGTCTCGGGCATTACGATGATTATGCGGTAGTTTCTCGCCGCTGCAACGGAAGCAAGTCCGATGCCGGTGTTGCCGCTGGTCGGCTCGATGATAACGCTGTCGGGCTTAAGCACGCCGCGCTTCTCAGCGTCGTTTATCATGTTTACTGCAACTCTGTCCTTTACGCTGCCTGCCGGATTAAAAAGCTCCAGCTTTGCGAAAATCTTTGCGTCGGTCTGCTCCTCAGCCTCAAGCTTTGTTACTTCGAGCAGGGGGGTGTGTCCTACGAGGTCGGTGATCGTCTGATAAACTTTCATGATGGTTCTCCTTTTCTCTGAATCGTAATAGTTAAATTCCGGTAGGCGGCGGCTCAATACCGACATCGCCTATCAACTTGATATGATTTTAGCACATTCTTTTGGATTTGTCAAGGGGTTTACGAAAAATAATTTGTATTTTTTTGAGATTTTGTGGCAGAATTCTTGGGATAGGCTTTTTCAGCTTGAAAAACACAGAATAATATGCTAAAATCAATATAAAAAGTGAAAGGAACACTCATCATGAAAAAGATAACAGGAACCTTCCCCAGCACCTCCGGACTTTGCCGGTGCAGATGGTATATGTACCTGCCGGAGAATCCTCGCGCCGCGCTGATGCTCTCCCACGGAATGTGCGAATATTTCCGGCGGTACGAGGGCTTCGCGGAATTCCTCTGCGAGAATGGTATAGCCCTCTGCGGAAACGACCACATCGGGCACGGAAGCTCCGTCACCGACCCGGATATGCTAGGCTACTTCGGAGAAAGCGGCGGATTCGTCAACATGGCAAAGGACCTCCACCGCATGAAGGTCATCATGGAAAAGAAGCTCCCCGGGATACCGCATTTCCTGATGGGTCACAGCATGGGAAGCTTCATTGCGCGCATTTACCTTTCCAGATACCGTGACCGCTGGGACGGAGCGATAATTATGGGCACCGCCGGCGGCGTGACCGGCTCGGCTCCGCTGAGGAAGCTGCTCGAGATACTCTGCCACGCAAAGGACAGCCGTTTCCGGCCGGAATTCAGCAGCGACCTCGCTTTCGGAGTGTTCAACATACGCACTCGCCCGCACCGCACGAAAAACGACTGGCTCTCCAGGGACGCGGACAACGTTGACCGCTTCACCGCCGACCCTCTTTGCAATTTCACATTCACCGTGGCGGGATTCAAGGATCTGCTGAACGCGCTGATGTGCGCGAATTCCCGCTGCGTTATCGAGAATACGCCCACCGACCTGCCCATGCTGTTCCTGTCCGGAGCTATGGACCCGGTCGGTGACTACGGCGCAGGAGTTCGCTCCGCCTGCATGAAGTACCTTGAGCACGGCTGCCGCGTGAATATCCGAATTTACCCCGGCGCACGCCACGAGCTGCTTTTCGAGCTCAACCGCGAAGAGGTAATGGAGGATATACAGAAATTCCTTGATTCGCACATAAAGTGATTCCAGAAAATCCAAAAACTCAGGCTGCTGACTGGCTTATTTCATGTCAGCAGCCTGACGTCGTTGTGCAGATTGTGCAAATATCACAACAACTTTTGTCGAAGCCTACAAATAACCGCTCTGGAAACAAATTTGTATTGCAATAGACCGCACTAACATGGTATAATACTTATTATAGACGGGAATGTCCAGTTCCGGACAACGCCGTCAATCAATACAGGAGGACACAGGAGAATGTACAAAATTCTTACCAAGAAAATCCTCAACCCCACAGTTACTCTCATGGAAGTTGACGCTCCGATGATCGCCAAGAAGGCAGAGCCGGGTCAGTTCATTATCCTCAGAGTTGACGCAGAGGGCGAGAGAATTCCGCTCACTATCGCGGATTTTGACCGTGAAAAGGGTACAGTCACAATAATTTTCCAGATCGTAGGCGCTACCACCGAGAAGCTCAATCACCTTGAGCAGGGCGAGTATATCCACGATTTCGT
>CALBGD010000075.1 GCA_937893735.1 uncultured Clostridia bacterium
AAGCGCGAACTCCGCAGAAAGCCGGTACTCCCCGTCCGTGCAGTACAGCGCTGCCAGAATACGGTCGCCGATGGAATAGACCGGGCACCCCTCGGACTGGTTCGATTCCGTTCCGCGAGCCACGAACTGAATGCTTCTGCCCTGCTGCTCAAGTCCTGTGAGGTTGAAGAAACACTCGTCCACCCTGACCTCATAAGCAGAGAAATTTTCGTCGATCGCGCCAAGGCAGTTTGTCACCGTGAATTCGGCAACGAGTTGGGTTCTGTAAATGTTCCCGTTGCGGCTGTCAAGCTCCGCCCTGTCGGAATAGTCCGTGTTCAGCGTTACTTCGCCTTGGTTTATGTCCTTGTTTTCGTACTTCGGGAGGTCGTCGGCGTTCAGAATACCGCCCTCGTTGACTTCGGAGGTCTGCGGAACACTATCGGCAGGCCGCGTCTGCCCTGTGGGAATAAGTCCGGTTCTGAACGCGGCTGTAACTCCCACCGCAATGACTGCCGCCGCTGCCGCAGTGCTGATAAGCGCAGTCCTGAGCGGCTTTTTCTTCTTAGGCTCCGGGCGGTATTCATGGTCGAAATTCATGAAAGCGTCGGCAAATATTTCGGAACTGCTGTCCTGATTTCCGGGCTTCACTGACGCCGCGAACCGCTTTTCAAGCTCCGATAACCTCTCCTCGGAGAGCGACATCTTATCGTATGCTGTTCTGAGATCTTTTTCAGTCATTTTGATCCCTCCTCCAGAGTAAGCTTAAGCAGTTTTCTGCCCTTTGCCAGACGTTTATATACCGTGTTTTCAGTGATATCAAGCGCGTAGGCTATCTCCGCCGCCGTCATATCCTCATAATAAAACAGGTATATGACCGTCTTGAATAATTCCGGCAGGCTCATCACAATGTCGAGTATCTCGTTTTCGCGCTTCTGCGGAGCTGCGACCTCCGCCGCTTCGTCCAGCGGAACGCTGCGCTTTACACGCGCTGATTTCACGACATTCAGCGCCCTGTGCTCCGCCATCTGTATGAGCCAGTATTTCTCATTGAATCCGCTGTGCGACGCTGCCGCCGTAAAGCACTCCATAAGGATATCCTCGGCTTCCTCCGGGACTTTTACTATGCCAAGCGCTACCCTGTAAACCGTGTTGGCGTACTGTCTGAAAACCGCGGCCGCGTTCTCATGTGTGATCTGGAACACCGTGACCTCCCCTTTCATTTTTTCCTTCTGTAATTATAACATATCCGAACCACGAAATCTGCCTGATTTTTTTATCTTTTTGCAAAAAAAATTCCCGGAACAGGCGCGCCTGCTCCGGGAATGATTTTGATTCTGTGTTTCAGGTTCCGTCCCTGAATCTTGTGAGCGCGTCCGCTGTTATGCCGTAATGATGCTCGACTGTCTCCAGAAGCTCGTCAGCACCGTCTGTCCTGCCCGCCCTCAGGAGCTCCGTGAGCTCCGAGCTGCACTCGTACAGCCTGTCAAAGCCGAGATTCACGCACACTCCCTTGAGCGTATGCGCAGCACGGAACGCGTCCTCTGTCCTGCCGTCAGAAAGGGCGGATTTCAGGTCGCCGAAGCTGGGATCGTTCAGGAATTTCACGGCAATGCGCGAGATTATCGCTTCATTCCCGAGCCTGCGAAGCACTCCGTCAAAATCAGAACCCATAAGTTCATAGCATTCTCTTATTGTCATATATAGTCTCCTTGTATAAGATATCCCGACCCGTTTTATGCGGGGTCAATTATGTAGCGAGCTGTGTCTTTATATCCTGTGCGATGTCAGTCATGCATTCCAGCAATATAGGATTGAACTGTCCGCACTCGCCGTTAAATATCATATTTATCGCAGTTTCATGCGAATACGCCTTTTTATAAACGCGCTTGCTTACAAGGGCGTCATACACGTCTGCCAGCGAAACGATCTGCGCGGAGATCGGTATTTCATCGCCTTTCAGCCCATCGGGATACCCACCTCCGTCCCAGCGTTCATGATGCCAGCGGCAGATATCATGCGCGGTCTTTATCAGCTCCTCGTTCTGGTACTGCTCAAGGCTCTCTATCATATGCGCGCCTATCACGGTGTGCGTCTTCATTATCTCAAACTCCTGAGTTGTCAGCCTGCCCGGCTTATTAAGTATCTTATCATCTATGCCTATTTTGCCAATATCGTGGAGTGCTGACGCCATCGGAATAAGGAGCTTCTTGCTGTTATTGAGGGCATAGCGGTCAGTCTTTCTGACAAGCTGATCCAGCAGCATTTCCGTCAATGTCCGGATATGTATAACGTGTAATCCGCTTTCACCGTTACGGAACTCAACTATCTGGCTGAGTATACCGATCATCATGCTGTTGTATTTTTCACGCTCGTTTATCTGCTCGGTAACAAGCTTCAGCAGCCTGCGCTGCTTGGAATAAAGCTTTATCGTATTATGTACTCTGTGATAGACCACCTTTGCGTCAAACGGCCTGCTGATATAATCCGAAACTCCCATCTCATATGCTTCGCGGACTGATGAATCGGAATTATCCGAAGATATCATTATAACCGGGATATCCTCGATGATGTGGTCGGAATTCATTATCCTGAGTACTTCAAATCCGTTCATTACAGGCATGATTATATCAAGAAGGACAATTGATATCGCAGAGCCGTACTCCTCCAGAACGGAAAGGCACTCCTCGCCGTTTGAAGCTTCAAGTATATTGAACTCGCTGCTGAGCATAGAGGACAGTATCTCGCGGTTAATGTCAGAGTCATCAACGATCAGCACGTTAAGACGGCTGCTGTCCTCTGCGGCGAGCTTGCTGTCGTCAGTGACCACGGTATTCTTGCGGTTCTTGGCAAGATACATATTCTTATCGGCTCTTGTGACAGCGCTGGTCAGTGGTTCCTTGGCGGCAAGCACTCCGCCTATGCTGACAGAAAGTTTCAGCCCTGAAAATCCGGGTATCTCCGCCTTGTGAATAAGGCGCTTGATATACCTGAGCTGCTGTGTGAAACGCTCCTCAGTGATACCCGGCATAACAAGAAGAAATTCATCGCCGCCGTAGCGTATCAGCGTGTCCGTTGCACGAATGCATTTCCTGATGGTATCTACTGCGGTTTTCAGGGCGGCGTCGCCTGCGTCATGACCGCAGGTGTCGTTATACAGCTTAAAATCGTCAAGGTCTATCATAACTACGCCGGCAGATATCACAGAATCCTTTAGACGCTCGTCAAAATAACGGCGGTTGTACGCACCCGTCAGGGAATCCAGATATATCTCGGTGTTATTCCTTGCGAAATGCGCGGC
>CALBGD010000076.1 GCA_937893735.1 uncultured Clostridia bacterium
GCGCGCACCGTGGCTTCTTCTGAAGCGCCGCGCCGCTCAGGGACGCGCGGACGCTCTGGAAGCCCTTGACGACGGGAAATTCGCAGGACTTGCCTACGTTGTTACGCTTGACGATATGGCGTACCTGTTCTACCTCGCAGTAGCCGAGAACCAGCGCGGACGCGGCACCGGAGGAAAAATCATCGCCGCCCTCCGGGAGCACTACCCGGATAAGAGGCTGTTCCTGGCCCGGGAACAGCTCGACCGGACCGCCGCGAACTATCCGCAGCGCGAAAGCCGCCACAGATTCTACCTTAAAAACGGCTTCGAGGACTGGGGAACACTGATAAAGGAGGGACCTGTTACATACGATGTAATGGGAATAGGAAAATCAGTCACCCCGCCGGAATACAAGGCGCTTATGTCCTCTTGGACAGGAAAGCTCGCAGGGCTTATGTTCAGGGCATATTTAACAGAACACGAATAAACGGAGGAAAACATGGATCCAAGAAAACATTTCAGCGCACTCAACATAATACACAGAGTGATAAGCGAAAAGGTACAGCCCGGCGACATCTGCATTGACGCCACCGCCGGCAGGGGAAACGATACGCTTTTTCTTGCGAAGCTGGTCGGAGAAACCGGTCACGTCACCGCTTTCGATATCCAGCAGGACGCGGTAGACAGCACAAAGGAGCTCCTTGCAGCAAACGGAATGTCCGACCGCGCGGACGTGCTACTGAAAAGCCACAGCGAAATGGACGAAGTGGCGGAGGAAAACACGGTCTCCTGCATTACATTCAACTTCGGCTGGCTGCCCAAGGGCGACCACAACGTATTCACCAACAAATCCACGAGCATTCCGGCGATAGAAAAGGGGCTGAAGCTTCTGAAAAGCGGCGGCGTTATGACCCTGATAATCTACTATGGCAGAGAGACCGGATTCGAGGAACGCGACGCATTGCTTGAATACCTCCCGACCATTGACAGCAGCCGCTTCACCGTAATCGAAATGCCGTTCGTGAACCGTCCCAACTGCCCGCCTATT
>CALBGD010000077.1 GCA_937893735.1 uncultured Clostridia bacterium
CGCTACCGCTTCAACGGCGTTGCAAACGACACCCCCGGCCGCTACATCTATCTGCGCGATCAGGATACCAACGAGTACTGGTCCGCTTCATGGGCGCCTGTATGCAAGCCCCTCGACCAGTTCAAGAGCGAGTGCCGCCACGGTACCGCTTACACCATCATCACCTCTGAGTACAAGGGCGTTAAGTCCGAGGTTACATACTATGTTCCTCAGGGCGCTACTTACGAGGTATGGGCTGCAAAGATCACCAACACCTCCGACAAGCCGAAGAAGCTGGCTGTTACCGGCTACTGCGAGTTCGTAAACGATCCGAACTACGAGCAGGATCAGGTAAACCTCCAGTACACACTGTTCATCACCCGCACCTATTTCAAGGGCAGCTATATCCACCAGATGCAGAACGAGATATACAACCCCAACAGCGGACGCTTCCTCGGTCTTGCAGCTGCAAAGGTTGACGCTTACTGCGGCGACCGTGACGCTTTCGTTGGCTCTTACAGAAGCTACGCTAACCCGAAGGGCATCGAAGAGGGTCTCAAGGGCGACCTGAACTACAACACCAACTCCTGCGGCGCACTCGAGAGCGACATCGTTCTCCAGCCCGGCGAGACCAAGGAGCTGACCTACGTTCTCGGCGGACAGAAGACAGAGGCTGAGATCACCGAGATCATCGCAAAGTATGAGAAGTCCGGCACTGTTGACGCAGAGCTCGCACAGCTCAAGAACTACTGGCACAGCAAGCTGAACAATCTTCAGGTACACACACCTGACGCAAACTTCAACAACATGGTGAATACATGGAACGCATACAACTGCTTCATCACATTCATCTGGTCCAGAGCGGCTTCCTTCCAGTACTGCGGTCTTAGAAACGGCTTCGGCTACCGCGATACCGTTCAGGATATTCAGGGCGTTATCCACCTCTCTCCCGAGATGGCAAAGAAGCAGATCGAGTTCATGCTCTCCGCACAGGTAACAAACGGCGCAGGTCTGCCGCTGGTCAAGTACGACCACAAGGCAGGTCAGGAGAACCACCCCGACGAAAACGACGAGAACTCCGTATACGCAAAGCAGACTGGCCACCCCAGCTACCGCGCAGACGACGCTCTCTGGCTGTTCCCGACCGTATACAAGTATGTTTCCGAGAGCGGCGACTCCGCATTCCTCGATGAAGAGATCCTCTACGCTAACGACGGCGAGAAGGGCACCGTATACGACCACCTCAAGAGAGCCATCGACTTCTCCATGAACCACCTCGGCAACCACGGTATGCCCGCAGGTCTGCACGCTGACTGGAACGACTGCCTCCGTCTCGGCAAGAAGGGCGAGTCCACATTCGTTGCATTCCAGCTCGTATACGCAGTGAAGATCCTCCGCACCTACGCTGTTGAGAAGAACGACACCGAGTACGTTAAGTACCTCGACGAGATAAAGGCTAAGCTCGACACTATCCTCTCCGCCTGCTGGAACGAGGACAGATGGATCCGCGGCTACAAGGAGGACGGCACCGTTATCGGTCAGCGCACCGATCCTGAGGCTTCCATGTGGCTCAACCCGCAGAGCTGGTCCGTTATCTCCGGCTTTGCAACCAAGGAGCAGGGCGAGAAGGCTATGGACAGCGTTGAGCGCGAGCTGAACACTCCCTACGGCGCAATGGTTATGTACCCGCCTTATGTAAAGCACGGCTTCCCCGGAGCGCTCATGCAGTGCTTCAACAAGTGCACCAAGGAGAACGCAGGTATCTTCTCTCAGCCGCAGGGCTGGCTGATACTGGCTGAATCCAAGCTGGGCCACGGCAACCGCGCATACAAGTACTGGACAGAGGCGGCCCCCGCTACATACAACGACAACGCAGAGCACAGAGTTCTCGAGCCGTATGTATACGGTCAGTTCGTTGAGGGCAAGGACAGCCCGTTCGCAGGCCGCGCACACGTTCACTGGCTGACCGGTACCGCTTCCACCGTTATGGTTGGTACAACTGAGGGTATCCTCGGTCTGAACCCCGAGACAAAGGGTATCGTTATCGACCCGTCTATCCCCTCCGAGTGGAAGGAATACACAATGGACAAGACCTTCCGCGGCAAGAAGCTCCACGTTACCGTAAAGAACCCGAACGGCTCCGAGCACGGCGTGAAGTCCGTTACAGTAAACGGCGAGAAGATCGAGGGCAAGCTCATTCTTGACTCTATCCTGAAGCCTGAGAACGACATCGTTATCGAGCTGTAATTTCATAGTTTAAATTGAATCCCCCGCTGGCTGGCGGGGGATTTTTTTATATTAATTCGACTGCCTTTCGAATCAGCTCCAACAGTATTTCCTGTTTTTCCTGTGGCAGTTCCATAAAAAGCTCATAAGCTTTTTGAGCAGGAGTGTCGTTGGCTGAACGCTCCAATTCCTCAAACAGAAAAGATGGTGAAATATCAAGTCCCTTACAGATATGCATTATTGATTCAAGCGAAGCATTTTTCTCGCCGCGTTCAAGCTGACCTATATAAACTGGGTGCAGGTCACATAATTCTGCTAGCTTTTCCTGACTCATTTTTTTCTGTTTACGGTACCTGCGTACACAAAGTCCGAATTGTTTTGTATAGTCCTCCACAACTATCTCCTTTCTACATTATAATATATACTATAAATTTTTATATTATTTTATAACAAACTATTGACTTTTATAAGTAATTGATGTATACTATAGTTGTGATTATTTTAAAAATCACTACTATAGTATATTTTTTTGGAGGTTGCATTATGAAATTGAAGAAAATTACTGGATTATTGACCGCTATAATTATAGCGTTGTCAACATTCATGGTGTGCGGTATATCTGTCGGTGCAAAATTTGATGATTTTGCAAACACCGTATGGGAGTACGATGCGGCAAAGGTATACGGATTAACATTTACAATTTGTAAAAACGAAATAAAGGAATGACATTGTCAATATAGCTTTACACATTTCACTCAAAAATTTTGAGCAAC
>CALBGD010000078.1 GCA_937893735.1 uncultured Clostridia bacterium
CCCGCCGATAAACAGCGCGAACACTCCGCCGCCGTGAAATTCCTTACCGTCCTTGTAGAGATTTGCTATTACTTCTCCAAGGTTTTCGCCGGGTGTTGAGCCGACAAAAAATATCTGCACAGCGGCGCAAAGCAGGAGTATTCCTGCTACGCTCATTACGATATCCTTGGCGAGTTTGGGGTCGCCGCTGGTCGCGGACAGCCGCACGGCAACAAAGATTATCAGCGGTCCGACTACAAATGCGGAATACCCGAATACCCCGTGCATGAAATCAAAGAACGCGCGCCAGCCTTCGCCCTCCCCTGCCGGGATAACTGCGGCAAGGGTGAGGAAAATCCCGACAGCAAACATGATAACAGTGGCAATGTGTCTGCGGCGTTTGCTTCTGCGTATTGCTTCCTCACGCTGACGCTGGCGTTCAGCCTCAATAGATTTCTTTGAGGGTCGCGAGCGACCGGTGCCTCCGGAATTTCCGGAGCGTGTGCTTGTATTTTTTTCAGCCATTGTATCTGACTTCCTTTACAGTAATTATCTTCAGCCTGTGATGAGCGACATTATTGTATTTCCGGTGATGTGCTCCCACATTCCTGCTGCAACGCAGAGGATGCCGAGCACAGCCGTATAGATTCCGAATATCTTGTAGCGGTCGCGCTTAACAAGCCAGCTTACAAGCTTTATTGAGAGAATTCCAACAACTGCGGAAATGATAAAACCAAGCCCGAGCATGAGCCAGTCAAGCTCCATGTCAGATTTCAGCGCGTCGCCGATTTCAAGCAGGCTTCCGCCGAGAATCGCAGGAATTCCGAGAATGAACGCGAATGTGACCGCTGTCTGCTTTTCAAGCCCTGAGAGAAGTCCCCCTGCTGTTGTGGAACCGCTTCTGGAAACTCCCGGGAACAATGCAACTACCTGAAACAGACCAACTGTAACGGCGTCCTTTACAGTCATCTGTTCTGCGGTGCGGGTTCCGTGTCCGAACCTGTCTGAAAGGAAGAGCAGAAGCGCCGTGAACATGAATGCTACGCCTTCAAATACTATATCGCCGTCTCCCTGACGAGCCGTGAAGAAATCCTGCAAATAGAATGGAACAAGTATGACAGTGGCAATGATCACCATAAACATCATGCGTCGGTTTCCGTTCATGTTCTTCCATGAGAACTTGCCGGTAAAGATGTCGCCGATGGTCAGGAAAAACTCCTTTATCATGCCCCATATCGTTCCCCAGAATGCGATGAAAACCGCAAGGAGGGTTCCGAGATGAAGCACCAGCGAAAGTATCAGCGCCGCCTCACCGTCAACGCCCGTAATGTGCTGAACAACCGAAAGATGCCCTGAGCTGGAAACCGGCAGGAACTCGGTAAGCCCCTGTACCACTGCCTGTATTATTACTGTTAATATGTCCATATTTTCCCCTTATGTATATGTTATGTAATCCGCCCGCAGGCGGTCCTTATCATCTTGTTCCGCGCCAGTCACCGGAGTTCAGCCGTTCATCGCGGGCTATGCTCTCGGCTGTCGGCTGGGTCGCTCTAACTTGAAGCACTGCGCTTTTCCTCTTAGTACCCTTTTCATCTGAATCTTCTGGCTTGCCTTTTTTAGCGGTCTGTTTCTTTGCTGAGCCAGATGTCTTTTTAGGCTTCTGCGCTTTTTTCTCCGGAGTATTTTCTGCGCGCTTCTCTATCAGCGAATAGAGACACTCGACCGCGTCAGACAGCCCTCCGAGATGGTCTATGAGACCTTCTTTTACAGCGTCAGCGCCCTCAAGGACAGTGCCTATATCCATTACAAGCTCGTCCTTTTCCATCATCAGCTCATGGAACCGCTCTGGAGTCATGCGGCTGTTTGTTGTGACAAAGCGTGTTATGCGCTCCTGCATTTTTTCGAACCACGACATGGTCTGCGGAACTCCGAGCACCATTCCGTTTGTGCGCACCGGGTGTATCGTCATGGTCGCCGACGGAACTATAAAGCTCACGTCCGCGCTGACTGCAAGCGGCACGCCTATCGAATGACCTCCGCCGACAACTATTGAAACGGTTGGTTTCGACATTCCCGCGATAAGCTCGGATATTGCAAGCCCAGCTTCGACATCGCCGCCGACCGTGTTCAGCACCACCATGAGACCCTCAACCGTGCTGTCCTGCTCGATAGCAGCCAGAGCCGGAATAATGTGCTCATACTTTGTCGTCTTATTCTGCGGCGGGAGAATGTAGTGACCCTCTATCTGCCCGATTATCGACAGGCAGTGGATATTATGCGGCGCATTCCCTGTCGCGATTATGCCGTTGTCGATGATCTGCTGATTCTGCTCCTCGGTAAACGGAGCTTCATTTGTGTTTTCTTCGCTCATTAGTCTGCCCTCCTGAAACAATGTTTGTATATATTATTTCAGCACGGGACAGAATTATGCAGAAAATTTCCAGTTCGAGTACAGCCGTACTATTTTATTATAGCACAATCCGGCGTTAAAATCAAATGTTTTTTGGCTCATTTTATGTCGTGGAATAAATTTTCGTACAACTTATCATACGACCATGTGAACAAGCATATACTGCTGTTGAAAAGCAATATCAATACACCCGTGAAGGAGGAAACAATGGAAGAATTAAACAGAAAAAACGAAGCGGTGTTCCTAAATGAAACGCTGTTCGACGGTCAGACTGAGCAGGGCGTTGAGCTTGACTACGTTCTGCCTGACTATTACCCGGAGATATTCAGGATACTCAAGTGCTGCCTTACCCCCAGAATTATTTCTTCGGCTGTATCCGGGAACAAACTCATGCTTGATGGCATCGTGCTGATAAAGGTACTTTATCTTGAGGAAAACAGCACGGCGCTCCACTGTGTTGAGCAGCGGTACACATGGTCTAAAACAGTGGATATCGCAGGGAAATCCGAAGGGCTGTGCGGCTCCCCTGTTGTGACCGTCATGCCAAGGGTGGACTACTGCAACTGCCGTGCTGTCAGCAACCGAAGAATAGATGTCCGCGGAGCGGTAAGCTGCCGGGTTACTGTCACCTGCCCTTCGCAGTTCAGGCTTCCGGCTATCCCTGATGGAGTTCAGGTGCTGTGCAGGGATATCACTGCCAGCTCGGAGCCCATATATTCAGAGCGGCAGATCTCCATACGCGAGGAGATCGAAACCGGTGCCTCCGGGATAGAGTACATAGTGAGCTGCGACGCTTCCCCTAAACTTGACGATGTGCGCGTTATCGCAAACAAGGCGGTCATCAAGGGCACAGTTACCGTTACCGCGCTGTACGGTCTTCATACAGATGACCACCCGGGCTGCGACGACCTTGAAAAAATGACAGCAGATATCCCGATAAGCCAGATAATAGATATGCCGGGGCTCTCTGACCAGCACACCTGCCAGCCGGAAATTACCGTAATGAACTGCGAGCTTCAGCCGAAAGCG
>CALBGD010000079.1 GCA_937893735.1 uncultured Clostridia bacterium
ACTTGTCGCTTAATTTTTGGCGCTTTTGTCTATTGACTTTTCATAGCTGGTCTCCCTTAAAACGCAAACAGGGTGCCGAAGGAGTCGAACATCGTAGTGCCGAGAACTACAACATATAGTAGCAGCATTACAAACAGCAATACCATAGACATACGGTTGATTTTGGGTGGAATTTTAAGCGCGATCGTGCGAAGCTGCTGTTTCTGATATTCAGAAAAGCGTATCGAAAGATTTTCCCAATATACCGAGGTGTCCGAACCGCGCACCATTTCGATCAGTCCGCGCGTTACCTCGGAGAGATGGGTCGAACCTATTCTGCCCTCAAATCTGGTCAGCGCGGCTTCCCAGTTTGACGAGCGCATATCGGCGATGGTGATTTCTATTTCCTCGCGGAAGTAGTCGGAAAAGCTGTCCTTGTGTTTTTCAAGAATGGCGAGGACGTTATGCTCAATGCGTATTTCCTGTGAAATCGCATATACGAACCGCGGGAGGTCAAAGTCGATCTGCTCGCGCTTCATCTTGATTGCCTCGGTTATCTTCTCCTGCGCGTTGGTGTATTGCAATATTCCTACTACAACGAACATCAGAGCCAGAACCGCGGGAACTGCCTTGATGTACGGGCTGTCAAATGTCATTGTAGCAAGCCAGCCCAGCACATACACCGGAATTCCGACCAGAGAACAACCGACAGCTTTCACGATCGCTCTGGCTTCATAGAGTTTCGGCGGCATGGTGATATGCGCTATTTTGAGGTTCTGTTCAAGCTGCTGTTCGCGGTATTTGCTCATAGGAAGTATCTTTGAAAGGAACTGTGCAGCGTTGTTGTAGAGCTGTGAAATTCCGTCCGGAGTGGGGCGGTTTCGCGGTCCTATCTGCCGTATTGCACGGGTGGTTTTGCTTGATGGTACCTTGAAAAGTACAAGCGCAAGAAAGTAAAGACCTCCGCAGAAAAGCACGCATACAAGTAATACAGCGGCTTTAAGCGAAATATCATATAAGCTCATGTCATCACCTCTTGAATTCTATCGGCTGCGTGTACTTGTATGTAAGCGCTATCACGATAACTATGGTTACGGCAACGATACAGTTGACTATCTGACCGAACAGCGTATCCGTCAGAACGGAGAACCAGTCCGCATTGAGGAAGAAAATCAGCGGGTAGTTTGCAAGAACAAGCCCGATCATCGTGAAAACCTCCTTGCGTGGCTGCATGAGCATATTTGAAAGTTCTGCGTTTACGATACGAATATCGGAAAGCCTTGCAGCAAGCGGCTGGAGAGATACTCTCTGCGTGGAATTGTCCTGGCACTCAATGAGCGTGTCACACCATTCCCAGAAGATTTCGTTGTCAATATCATCTTTGAGCAGCTCAATGGCAAGCTTGACATTGGAGGAGATCATGTCCACTCTGGCAAGAAAATTAATGAACGCGAACTGCACCGGCGGGTTGATGTGGTCTATCGACTGCTGAACAGCGTATGCAATATCACCGTTGGAGATGTAGTTAGTGGTAATGATGGAAAGCGCGGTTTCAAGTTCCTCGGAGATATGCTTTTTGTAGTTGGAAAGCAGCAGCTTAACATATACATACGGCACGACAAGGCTTGCGGCAATGAGAATCACTGAAACGAGAATATTGTTGAACAATGCGCCGAAAAGCACACCGACGCACCCGCCGATCACCGCTGCTGTTATCAGCAGCGTGAATTTGTTTTCGGAATGCGTTGCAGCAAGGGCGTTGGTCATGTTGTCAAAAAGCCGCTGGAGCCTTGACTTCCTGCGCTTTCCCTGTGCTGTCACCACCTTATCCTTGAGAGATTTTTCTCGGTGGAGCAGCGACATAATATCATCGCTTATGCGCTGCGGCGTCAGACCGAGCAGAATGATTATCGCTGCGGTCATCAGCAAAGCGCCGAGTAAGCAGATTATTTTCATGCAGGGACCCTCCCGTAAAGTTCAAGTTTGGATTTCGGAACACCGTTTCCACGCAGGCGCTTCATAAGACTTTCGGACGGTGCATTCACCTTGACGAACTGACCTTCAATTTTTACGGTGCCGTCCTCGTTTCTTTCCTCGGAGAGAATATCATAACGGTACAGAGAGCGTGTTTCGTAACTCTCGCCGCCTTTGTAGATGCACTCGGCGATCTCCATAATACGGCGGCTGCCATCGTCAAGCTGCTTCATGTAAATGCCTATTGGGAATGCCTCGGTTACAAGCGCAAGGATAACGCTGAAACTCATTGCCGGATAAGCCTGAAGGCAGAGCGTACCAAGACGGCGGTAGATACCCTCGGTAGAACCTGCGTGTGTGGTGGTAAGTACCGTATGTCCGGTTCGCGCCGCCTCCTGCGCCTGCCAAGCCTCGTCATTCTTCATTTCTGCGACACATATCGCATTGGGGTGCATGGTCAGGCACATCGTAAGGAGTTTGGAAAGCGTAACGTCTTTGGTTGGATCATCAGTTTCCTTTGTGACCAGGTGCAGAACATCGTTGACTACACGACCGTTTTCATCACGCTTTACAAGGTCGAATTCTCGAACGGATTTTTCAAGCGTGATAAGGCGCTTGTGGTTGGGATAGTTGCTCATGATATCCGCCATTATCGTGGTTTTTCCCGAACCCGTTTCACCGGCAAAGCACTGTGAAATTCCGTGTATAAAGCAGGTCAGCAGGAAATCGTACATTTCCTCGGTGATGGTTCCCGATTTTATAAACTGCTCGCGCGTTATTTTCATCGGGTTGACGATTCGGATAGAAGCACAGGGACCGCGCTCCTTATCGCAGATGTCGGTATAACCTGCGGTTATACGGATATTGGAGCCGAGAAATCCCGTTGCAATGGGCTTTGCAGAGTCCCATGTAATGTGATTGTGGTGGAGCAGACGCTTGAGTACATCGACTACATGGGAGGCGTCGCGAAAATGCTCCTGAACCTTGAAACGTTCGCCATGTGCAGGAATTACGGTAATATCGTCCCAGCCGTTGATGTTGATCTCCTCGATATGCGGGTTGCGGAGATACTGCGTCAGCAGCGAATATTCAGCCATTTCCGTGTAGAGCTTATCGGAAACCTCTTTCAGTATCATGTTGGGGACATAGTAATTGTTATCCTTCATGTACTGCTGAATGAGCTGTTTCATCAGCTCCCTGTTGTCGGAACGGTACAGATCAACGGAATATTTCGTTGACATATACTGCTGAACCTTGGAAAGCAGCTCGTCAAAAGGTATGTGGATACGCTCGATTTCCTTGATGTTGTTGGTGGCGACCTCGACAAATTCGCCCTTTGCGGCTTTACTTCGGGGAATAACTTTCTTCTCGCCAATGGCAGACGGATTTTCCTCCGCAGCGGCATTCCTCTTTCTTTTGAAAAACGTCATTATTCCTTACCTCCCATCAGCATATTTGCAAGAGATCTTATAGCCTTGTTGTATTCGTTGTCGCTTACTCCGCTATGGAGCAGAACAGACTGGTTGTAGGCTTCTGCTGCCTTTGTACAGAATGGGATAACACCAGAAATGTAACCGAGAGCGTTGCGCATTGAGGCTTCGTCCTGCGAGAAACGATTGTCGAGGGCAAGCGCACGGATAAAGTTCTTGTACTGATACTGCTCGCTTTTGAGGACAGGCTCCTGCGAGCCGTCAAAGACAAGTCCATTGAGGTCGCAGGTAAACAGTTCAACGGTTCTTGTTGCGTTGATTATCGCCCATGAGGTCATTTTTGAACCTATGACCGTGGACATACAGTCAACTATGATGTAATCAGCGGAATTTCGGAGATATGAGAACACCTGCGCCAGACGGGTATCATCGGGGCGTGGATATGTATTCGCGTTTTCACGGATATTGTAGCCGAGAACAAATATGCGGTATGTTATAGGTAACAGGTTCCTGCGGAGGTCGGTTTCCTCAAATGATACGTCTGAAAGGCAGCGTCCAAGCGAACCGGTGAATTCCTTGTTGTTCGGCGCTACGATGGGAATTATCGGTTTTGTAACATCAGTTCCGACAACGATTATGTTCGCTTTGGGCTGAGTTTTAGAAATGTGGTTTGCAAGGGCAAGCGCGGTGGTAGTCTTGTATGCACCGCTGCTGCCGTAAATCGCGAAAATCTTTGCCATGCCTGCAAAGAAAACTGTGCGGAAGTGCAGCCTGCTTTGCTCCGTGCAAGACCTGCCATTCGCGCTGCTGTCATGATTTGTGCAAGCAGTACGTTCCACAGCGGTGCGAGCTGCTTGATAAAGCGCCGTATGTATGTACCGGCTGCACAAAGCAGAACCACTGCCGCAAACAACACGCATATTATTCTGCCTACAAAGCTGATAAAAAGAGCCGCACGCTCCTGTCTGAATCCAGAAAAAACATTCACGCTTCCGAAGAGCAAACGGCTCGGCTGAACGAATTGTTCACGCCGCTGGTACTTAACGGGCAGTCGGTAATCTCAGTATTTACCAGAAACAAACCGCTGATCTCAGTGCATAAAAATAACAGCAGACTTATCCAGCCTGCCGTTACTTTGCTTAAATTATTTTTTTATTTCTTTGATATTGGCGGGTTCTTTGGGCTGATAAGGGCCAAAATAAGATGCCGCTCCGCAAGCTGCTTTAGCAGAAGTCATTGCGACCTTTGCTATTACCTTTGCAATTGTTTCATTCGCTTTCATGATATCCCCTCCTTTGCATAATAATTTCAACAATTATCAAAACCGACACCATTGCAACTGTCGTGATAATCATGATCCCAAAAGATACACCAAAATATAACAGCATAAGACCTATCAGCGATAATATGAACGCAATAATGATAGACATATTATGAGATTTTCTTTTGTGCAATTTATCTAATGGTTTATGAATATTAGGAACGGGAGCAAACATAGCAATAGGCAAAAGAAATATTAATGATATAATACCACATATTAAATAAGCTGTGACCGCACTGTTCAATGACTCTGTATAAAATCGTTGTCAAAATAAAAGTAATAACCATTGTTGTATTACACCTAAGATATGTTGTAGCATGATATCCACCTGTGAACGATCTCAAGAACACAAAAATTGCCAAATATATTACACCGGAAAGAATATCTCCAATTAAAATAGAACTAATCATCACTAGAACAATATTAAGAATAGATGAAAGAGTGATTTCTATTCCATATTTATATACGGCTTCTTTATCAGATGGTATATCGGCATATTCGCATATGTATTTTAAAATTTTAGAGGACGCTTTATTTATCATGTTAATTCCCTCCATTTAATTCAGTATACAAAATCAAACCATTAATGTCAATAGAGTTGTGAAGTTTTGCGGTATGTTGTGATTTTTAACCGCAAAGTAAAATAAAATACCACGATTAAATGATTTGATCAGTTAATCGTGGCTGTAAATCTTGACTTAACTCAAGTTGAGTGTTATAATATATAAGTGTGCGATGCTCTATATAGATTTATTATCTTTAGAAATATATTTAAGCATTGAATGTACGAAAGTATATTTTTGATAACACTGCGCAAATAATAGTTGCTAATTTGTTAATTCACGGTTCACAACGGTGAAGGGAGAATATACAATGATTAGAGTAGCAATATGTGACGATAATAAACCAACCCTTGATTTTTTAAGTCGGGTGGTCGATGATGTGATGAATGAAAATGGAATGATCCATGAAACTGCTGTATATCTTTCCGGATCTGATTTTTTGACAAATCATAGAAAAGCTCCATATGATGTGGTGTTTTTGGATATAGTTATGCCTGAGCTAAATGGATTCGATGTTGCAAAACAGTTAAGAAGCATCTCAAAAAACACATATATTATTTTCATTACAACGGAAAGCAGTCTAGTTTATGACAGTTTTGACTTTCAGCCATTTTATTTCATTCCTAAAAGCAATCTTAACATTACAGAGAAGAAATTGAAATATGTCATAAATAAATTAAGTATACATATGGCTGCAAACGAAAAGATACTAATTTCCGGTGCCTATGATAGTAAAATGTATATTTCGCCGGAAGAGGTGTTATTTGTTCAAAGTAATCTGAACAACATAGAGTATCATCTAAGCAATGGGTCTGTTCAGTCTGTACGGGGAAAAATCGAGAGCATACTGCCAGCGCTTAGTTCCCATATATTTGCAAGGCCTCATAATCGTTACCTCGTTAATATGAAACACATTGATAATGTTGATTATCCCAATATGGAAATATCTCTTGATAACGGAGGAATAATTCGCATAAGCAGAAGCTATAAAAAGGAATTCGATGAAGCTTATATACGCTATATGAGAGATTTTAGCTAGGAGAATTAGGATGTCAAATGTAATATGGACCTTGGTAGAGGTTGCAGCTAATCTGATCGAGTCACTTTTGTGTATCCATTTCTTGGTTGGATCGTTTAATGGAAGAATTAGAGTATTAGGCACTAGGACGGTTTACATTATTGGCGTAGTATGTATGACAGCATTCGTTACAGCACTAAATAAAGTGATTACATATGAGGGAATGTATGGCTTGCTTTACGCTGCACTTTTCTTTATTTATTCAGCAATATTTCTCCAAGGAACACTGCTAAAAAAAATATTTATATCCGTTTTGGTTGATTTGTGCCTGATAAGTACCGCGGCAGTATCTGAAAATATCTTATTTGTTTTCTTTAAAGATGATCTTGACAGAATATACACCAGTCATTCCTATGAAAGAATTGTATTTATGATTGTCGGCATATCATTGCTTGCATATGTACTTGCCCTTCTTATGCGTTTTACAAGTGGTAAAAAAGAATCTTTAAAATCAAAGGAATGGGCGTTAATACTTTCGGTACTTGGAATTTTCTTTTTTGTTATTGCAGAATTACACATGATTCTTCTAGATAACGACATCGGCAAAAAATATGCCAATCTGCTTATTACTGTTGAGGGCTGCATTATACTTATAAATATAATATGTTTGTATATTACCTTTAATTTGAGTGAGACAAACAGACGTGAGGAAGAGTTGCTTGTCGAAAAAAAGCAGCATGAGTATAATCAGAAATATGCACACACTGTTAAGGAGCAGTATGACCAAACTCGTCAGATTAGGCATGATATGAAGCAATATATAGTTTCACTTTCCACTTTGATAAAATCGCATAAATATGATGCAGCAATAGAGCTGCTCAATAAGCAAAGCGATACTCTTTCAAAGGTTGAAACCATTATTGACGTCGATAATGATTTTGTAAATGCAATATTGAATACTAAGCTAACTCATGCAAAATCGTCTGGTATTGATGTTATTTGCAGCATTGAAAAGAATATATCAAGCATTGATGATATGGATTTATGCAATTTGCTTGGTAATATGCTTGACAATTCTATATTAGCTGCCGAAGAATGCAGACCTGAATCGCGGCTAATCGAAGTAAAGATATCATCTGCTGGAAGCAGACTTGTGATACTTGTAAAAAATAGTATTCCAGTATCTGTGTTAGATACTAACCCTGATCTGAGAAGCACAAAAAAAGATGCTTTAGACCATGGATTTGGCGTAAAAACTATACGTTCAATAGCCGTCAAATATGGTGGACGAGTGGATTTTTATGAAGAAGGCTTGACTTTCATTTGCAGAGCCGAGTTAAAAAAGAATATCTGAATCAACTTCCCGTCTGATTACAAATCGGCGGGATTATTTATTCGCGATAAAATGACAAAAATAACAAGATACGACTAAAAATCACAAACCGATTGACAAGCAACAAGGTTTTATGTAAAATACAGATATGAAGCGAGCTTCGGTACTTTATTGTTAGGGCACGATTAAGAGTAGCTGACTTAATTGCTGTTCTTGGTTTCTAAAGAGGAGGACTTATGAAACTCAGAAAAATTATGGCATCATTAGCTGCAGCCGTCATCGTATCTACTGCTGCTGTGATACCGGCCAGCGCATACTCCAGCACTGTTGCAGGATTTACTGTCAACTATTCATCTAGCATCAGTTCGTCATATGCAACATCTACATCAAGCATAAGCGCCGACCCGACTGCCAACACGTTAGTAGCTAAAATTTACGGAACATTTGTTTACAGAAACACATCAACCGGCGTCAGCGAAAGGGATACTAAGAGCTCATCTGGCAATGGCGGCTGTGGCGTTCAGTACAAGGCACCTTCCGGTTGCGAAATGAAGTCTGTTTCAAGCAGTCATGATTTCAAAATTAACGGCGTCTTCAAACAGCTTTATTCCGCTGCGTCGAGATGATCTAATGGCAAGTCGGCTATTTAGCCGGCTTGCCTTATCTTGCTTTTCGGAACAAAACACAGCAATCGATCGGCAACGTTTTATTGTTTTTTCCGTCAATATAATAAACAGAACTCTGAAAATGAAAGGAGCTTCTCTATAAATGGAAATGAATGAGAAAATGAAACGATTTACCTTGATTTTAATGATAGTGGCGCTTCTGATGACAGGCTGCTCTGCCGATGTGACTTTAGATGAAAAGGTGCTCTTTTCATGGGGAGGTTCTGAAACATTTTCCGATGATGGAGCGTTCCATCAAAGAAACAGCACTATATCCGGCGGAAACGTGATCTGCTATTATTCAAATGACAGCGGTATATCCATCCCCCTGTGCAACAAGCCGGACTGCACCCATAATATAACAACATCGCCAGACTGCAACGCCCTGGCTAATCAGCCAAAAGGAACTTTCACCGCAGACGGCAGGCTCTATTTCATGGAGCTTGACAAAGAAACCGACGATTTAAATTTGATATGCGCCGACATTAACGGAGGAAACCGCAGAACCGTGGCGTCTGTTCCGCATGGCGCAATGAGCGCTGGATTTATTGAGCGTATCCGTTTTTCAGACGGGAAACTCTTTTATACCACTTATGATTCGATAGATACAGAGCTTCTGGATACTGCAAACGAGATAAAAGTGCTCGACAAATACATAGCCTCAGTCAGAAGCATAGATGTTTCAAGCGGCGAAATCAAAATTCTGGTAAAGCGTCAGAACTATAATGCCCGTATCAGCAACATTGCGATAATGGATAATACGCTGATTTACCTGTACAGCTATTTTACCGCTCCGTCAGCCAGCGCGGACGGCTATACCGACGAAGAATGGAACGACTATTACCGATATGGCGTTTACGCTGTTGACCTGAATACCGGCGACGAAAAGTGCCTTACGGACGGATACAACAGAATGGCGCTTGCTGGTTCGTGCTTCGATGACTTTTCCTATGACAGAGCCGTTTTCTTTTCAACTGATACAAATAATTTATACAGATACAGCGAGGACACCGGCACGTTTACAGCTTTTGCAGAGTGCGCCAATATCAACAACTGGTTCATTTCAAACGATAAATATGCGTTATTCCTTGAAAAGCCGGAAGATGAATTCTTTAAGCGTTACGACTTTGAAACTGGAGAAACAACAGAGATCTCAAGAGATGGCTTTGTTCCCGTATATCTGAATGGGATCATAACGGGCGATAAGGTCTGGTTTGGATATACTGACGAAAATGATGATTATTGCCGTGGATATATGGACTGCAATGATCTGATGAACGGAAACTACGACGGTTTTAAATTCGCTTATTACGTTAATGAGGAGGGATAAAAGATGAATAAAATCAAAGCCACAATTTTTATGACCGCAACTCTCCTGGCTCTTACCGGCTGTCAGAATACTACCGAGCAGTTTAGTGAACCACAGAACAGCAATTCGTCCGATACTCAGTCATGTACGATAAAGTGGTGCCTGACGGAATGCGGACTTAACAGCACGATAATTGGCGCGCTCAACGACGAGCTGCATAAGGACGGCTGTCAATATGAAATAGAACTTGTGGAAATACAGCATTCCGCTGAAAAAACATATTCAGAACAAGTTCTGGAATACGAAGCGACTAACGGCTCTCTTGATGTTGTTTCCGCTGGATATGCGTTCAGCGACGATGCAAGCGCCGGTTACGATTTTGTTAAAAGCGGCTATTTTATGCCGCTCGACAGCTTGCCAGACTATACAGAAGTTCCCGAAAAGCTATGGGAAACCGTAAAGGTGAACGATACGGTTTATACTGTCCCGGGACTTAATTTTAACGACAGCGGTGTGACATTCCACTTCAATACTGCCTACATATCGGAACAGCAAATCAATGATTTCAACGGTGATATTTCGAAGCTGGGCAGTATGCTGGACGGGCTTACTGCGAGCGATGATTTCGTGCCAATATTTTTCGATATAGACTACACTGATTACGCAAAATCGTTCCTGTATTCAGCCAAAGGCGGTCTGCTGCTGGATAATGCTTCTCGCTCCGCTGTAAATCCGTATGAGTTCGACTGGTTCATTGATTATGCAAGAACGCTCAACAACTTATATAACAAAGGACTTTTCGGAAAAAGAATAAACTTTTCAAAATATGATTACAGCATTGAAACCCTCCCAAGGGATTTTGCCGTGATGGTTTCTCCGGTCTTAAACGGAGATGACTACTTTGAAGAAATAGGCTATGGAGATATGGAGCTGACTTCGTATACGCTTCCGGTTTTCCTTGAAAACAGGGTGCTTTACTCTACCGGAATTGCCGCCAATTCTGGACATAAGGAACAGGCTCTGGATTTCCTCCGGCGCATATATTCAGACTCAAAATATGCCCAAATAATACTTGACGGAACAGGCGTAGAACGAATGTCTGTAGGCATTCCCACAAATGATGTAAAGAAACTCTATAATAGCGCAGAGCTGTCTGACTTCGCGGGGTTTGAGCTGTCTACAAGCGACATGGATATTGAACTTAAAGACCTGCTGACGTTATCCTTTGATAAACTCTGCAAATCCAAAGACTTTGATAACACCCTCGTCGAAATAAATTCTGAACTGCACAATTCGGGAATAGACGACTACATAAACAGCGTAAACAAACTGCTGGAGGAACAATATGCACCTTCAAATCAATAATCTCACAAAAATATACGGAAAAAAGACGGCGCTTGATAATTTCAGCTATGATTTCACTGATGGAATATACGGTCTGTTAGGTCCGAACGGCGCCGGGAAATCTACGCTGATGAAAATGATAACGCACAATCTCAAGCCCACAAGCGGAGAAATAATAGCAGACGGAAAGAACGCCGCTCAGCTAGGCGGAGAATACCGTAAATTGCTTGGATTTATGCCGCAGCAGCAGTCTGTTTACCCTGATTTTACGCTGACGAGATTTCTGTACTATATGGCTGGTCTGAAAGGATTGTCTAAAAAAGAAGCCGAACCGCAGATAAATTCGCTTATAGAGCGCGTAAATCTTACCGGATATTCTAAAGCGAAGCTCGGCGGATTTTCGGGTGGAATGCGGCAGAGGGCGCTCCTGGCGCAGGCGCTGCTTGGGAATCCCAGAATAGTAATACTCGATGAACCTACCGCTGGTCTTGACCCAAAGGAACGGATAAGCCTGCGAAATCTGATAGCGGAAACTGCATTCGATAAGATAGTGATAATAGCCACCCACGTGGTTCCGGATATAGAATTTATCGCTAAAGAGGTACTGCTTCTCAGCGGCGGGAAAATAACCGACAGCGGAACAGCTTCCGAACTTTGTTCCGAAATAGACGGAAAGGTTTTCGAGATATTGACGGAGCAATCCTCGCTTGCAGAGATACAGCGCCGCATGCTGGTCGCAAACATCACGCATGAGAACGACAAGCTCTGCGTGCGTGTGATAAGCAATGACCCTCCCGAATTTGAAAACAGACCTGTTCCGCCCACACTGGAGGATCTGTATTTGTATAAGTTTGGAGAATAAAAATGCGCATGTTTTTATCGGAGCTTAGAAAACTTCTTGGAAATCCAAGGATACTGCTTGTTATTGCGGCGGCTGTTGTAATAAACGTGGTTTTTCTGGCACTGCCCGAATTTGACGAGTATTCGCCGGAGTCATACAATTTCCTGTGGAATACGATCAATGAAATGACCGCTGCGGAGAGAGCCGATTTTTTCGCGCAGAGAATTGCGGATAACGACGACCAGCGCTGGTTTACCGGCAGCGGGGGCAATGAATTTACCGACGACTTTTATTCGGAACAGGCGCTGTTAAATTATGTTTATAATGAGACCGCGCAGGTCGATGGTTATTCAGAATATCTTCTGTCGATAGACCAGGCGGCTGAAAACATGAAGTCTTTTTCGTTCTTTGCCGATGAGGACAGCTTTAATTATCGCAATATCATTAAAACCAGGGAGGATTTCTCCGGATTTCCCGCTGATAACGTGAAGCTGGGAAAATCAAAGGGAATACTCCTAGCCACACGATTTGGCGTAACGGATCTTTTGCTTCTGCTGCTTACTGTTATTTTCGGCGTACGGCTGCTTTCCTCCGAGCGCGAGGGCGGGTTTCTCCCGCTGTTTCGTTCTTCTGTGAACGGTAAAGGCAGGCTCGCGGCGGCAAAACTCGTGGCGCTTGGAATGTCTGCGTTCCTTGCCGCTTCATTGCTGTACGGAAGCAGTTTCTTGACCGGCGCTGTGATGTATGGATTTGGAGATACTGGCAGAGCATTTGCTTCGGTATACGGTTTTTTCTCCTGCGGTTTGCAGATGTCCGTTTCGGGATTTTGGGTACTTTATCTGCTGGTCAAACTGCTGTTATGCGCGGTTTTGTCGGCGGTCGTGTTCTTGCTGCTTTCTCTTCCGTTTGGAAGCGCCGTTGGCTTTGCGGCTGTCGGAGGATTTACGGCGACAGAGGGCGCGTTGTACTTCCTGATACCGACAACAAGCGTTTTCTCTCCGCTGCACCAGATAAATATTGTTGCAATTGCAAATTCCGGTGAGCTTATCGGTAAATACCTTAATATAAATCTCGCGGGATATCCGGTAAGCGCGATGCCTGCTACAATTTTCGCCGGAATAGCGGCTGCCGCGTCGTGCGCTGTCGGCGGAGTGCTCTGCTTTGCATTATCGAGCGAGAGGAAGCAATACTCAGCCAAGGGAATTCTTCCCGGCAGGCATACAAATATTGTGCTGCATGAGCTTTACAAGAGCTTTTTCAGCGGAAAGGGACTGTTGATACTACTTGCGGCGGGAGCGCTGCTGGCTGCATTTCAGAATCCTGTTAAGCCGCATTATAATGACATTTCTGAATATTACTACTACAATTACATCTCGGAGATCTCCGGCGAATACACCGAGGAAAAATCTGCGTACATAAACAGGCAGCTTGAAGCTGCAATGAACGATTTTTCCGATGAAGCAAAATACAGAATTGAAGCCCTTGAAAAGCTGCGTACCCACGCAGATTATCTGAAAAAACATAACGGTTTTTTTGTTGCTGACAAGGGATTTCAAATGCTCACAGGCGGCGATGAAGTAAGGACCTACGACAGGCTTATTACGGCTGTAAAAATGCTGCTGTTGGTTCTGATCGTGAGCTTTTCGTACAATATTGAGTACCGGTACAGCGGAGATATGCTCCTCAGAGCGTCAAAGAACGGACGATTCTGCACGTTCGCAGCTAAAATATTTAGCGCGTTTGTGGTTTCGCTTGTTATTCTGGCGATGTTCGACGGCAGCAGGATCTATAGCGTGCTTAGCGCTTATGGAACTGACGGAATTTCAGCCCCGGCGTGCAGCATTGAGCGTCTTTGTAACTATAATGTATTTATCGCTTGGTATCTCCTGCTTACCGAGGCAGGGCGCCTGTTTGGAATGACAGCCGCTTCGGCGCTGGTGTTCGCTGTTACAAGGTGGAGCAGAAGCTATTCCGTAACCGTAGTCGTTTCGGCTGTTATGTTTGCAGTTCCTCCGCTGCTGTCCGTTATGGGATATGAATTTATGGATTATTTCATATTAAATCCGCTGCTGACAGGAAATATATTGTGATATTGTCATATTCCCTGACAAATTCTCTTTGCCGCCCTAGTTTGGAGCAAAGCCAAACTTGCGCCCGCCTTTTCCCGAACGTGAAGCTATTTGTTCGTGGTTTCAATGTCGCCGTATCCTGACCGTCCCTGTACCTGTTTGAATGTTTGACATATATAGAGGAGCACTTGGAATTGCTGCTTTTTCAACAGACTGAACTGAGGAACGTTTTTTCCTCGGTTTCATCTGGAGCGCCACAGAAATTTTTTATTACATCTATGGGTTTTCTTGACATAATTTAGCGTTTGTGCTATAATAATCGCAAAGCTTTATATTGTCCTTGCACATACGCAAACCGGACAATTATACTATGCATATGGTAATTATTTAATAGGAGAAACACATGAAGGAAAAGCGCAGATCAATTTTTACAAGTCTGACCGCACTGCTGACATCGGCGGCGGTCATATCCGGCAGCTTCCCTGCACTGGGAATGACGGCGGCTGACGAAACATCAGCAATGACAAGCGCAGTATCGCTCGAAAAAGACGTAAAATCCTACGGCGACGGCTGGTACTGGAACGGCGAGAGCCTGCTCATCTACGGCGCAAGCTTTGACGTACCGGAGAACACCGCGTATTTCGGGGAGTTCAATGGATTCAGCGCAGACGAAACCATCGAGGTACTGGTGGAGGGCCACAACATTATAACCCTCGCAGACGGCGCAGTATTCGTGGATTCGGACGAACACCCGATAAGCGTTGACGGCTCCAGCTACATGGACGTTACCGGAAGCGGCGTGCTGTTTTCCGGCGCTTCCGCGGATTATTACGGCGGAATTATCAATGCAGGCGACGAGGACGGCGCAAACGGCGCGGTCACGCTGTTTGACGCGCCGACAGTTGAGGTAAAGGGCGGTCAGATACTCGCCCCGGACGGAACCGTTGCCTCTAACGGCAGTGAACAGGCGGATTCGCTTGATATAAAAAACGCGAATGTAAAGGCTAAGTCGTATGGCGCGGGTGAAGTCTCCGGTTCAAAGTCCCATCTGGAATTTCCGGAGGGCTGCGGAGATATCACAAATCTGAATCTGGACACCTGCACCGCAGCTATTTCCGGGACTGATTTTGCAACAAATTTTGATTTCAGCAAATCGGTGGTGATTTTCCCGAATATCGCCAAGGCGGACTTTGATCTCATCGTACAATCGGACTACACCTCTTATGATACCAGCAGCGGCGGTACTGTATTCTGCAACGAATATCTGTCCGGCACCCGCTACTCCCCCGATTATGTATATGATATTGGAGTACTCTCCGAGGGCAACCACAGCGGAATGTATTATGACAGCAGTCAGGCGCTTCGCGTCCCTGCGAAATCGACCATAACCGGCGCAAACTATATCACCTCGCCGAACCAAGTAGTACTGGTTGTCGGGTCTATAGACAGCACCATCTATACATCGGCAAACATCAATGACACGACTTCCGCTATAATTCCTCACGCTCCGGTTACTCCTGTCGCAAATTATGACGCATATATCACTGACGCGGTGATCACCGCAATATCCACCGGCAAGGGGGCCACACAGTATTATGCTGCAGGAGGCGCAATTTCGCTATGCCGTGTATCTTTAAAAAACTCGTCGCTGTTTGCAGACGGTGGGAATGCAATTCAGGCATTTTTAGCAGAAGAAAACACGCCCAGTACATTCATTGCTATCGGAGAATGTGAGGGGCAAATATATATTGCCCCCTATAATAACTATAACAATTTTGTATTTTCTGGTAATGCTATATCAAAAAATTATTGTTCCATATCAGGTTCCTTGGTGGGTGGCAGGGCAACATCTAGCACCATCGCGTTTGATTACTATGCAGTGATCGATGGAAAATTTACGGAAACGAACGTTAAAAATTCGTCCAGTTGTTCAATAAAAGTCAGAAAAGGGAGTTTCTGGTGCGGCAGGGTGGGCAATAGGCTTTCCACTGTTGTTTCTCCTACGGTTGAACGGGATTTATATATCCACCCTGACGCCGCAGGCACAACATACATTCACGCCGCGCGGAGCGGAACTGACAAGTATTATGAGTACAACCAGCTTCCGCGGAACACAGATAACAAGATTTATATAGGTCAGCAGGTGCTTGAACCGAATATATATGTCGTTGAGCCAAACGATAAAACGTTAAAGCGCAGTGGTACGACAGAATTTACTTATGTCACATACGGGTGCAAGGATCCGGTTTTCGAATGGGTGAACGCTGACGGCGAAGTTGTCTCCGCTCCCGACGGCACAACCGTTTCATTTATCACGCCTGACCCTGACGATATGACCGCTGATACAAAGCTTCGCATAACCACTGAAGCTGATGTAATTTCAGGAACAGTGCGTTTCCGGATAAGGTGCGGAGATATCAAATCCAATATCGTTGAGCTCACCGTTGGTAAACTTGACTTTATGATGGATTTCCGGGACAGCAAATTCAATACTGGCTGGAAATATGGCGCCGAATTCACCGACCCCTCCGAAAATTATGTCGGCTTGCGCTGGAGATGGTACGGCAAGGAAACAACAGAAAACGGAGTTGCCTACAAGGCGAAAACGCTGGTACTAGAGGACGGTTTCAGCTTCTTGACTGAATCTAATTACATCGGAATTGCCCTGCCGGACGGCGCAACGCTCATCATCGAGGGCGACTGCGAGGTAGAGGCGGAGTATAGAGCAATTAAATGCGAAGGCTCTCTGACAGTGATAAATTCCGGTGACGAACGAAATACCATATCGCTGTTTTCTATTTCCGTTGGTGTTTCGGAGGCTCCTGCTGCTGGCTCTGACAGCGACCCGTTTCAGGGTTCTGTGCTTTCGGGCTGCATCGAAGCAGCTGGAGACCTTTCTGTAACCGGCTGCGACATAATATCCAGTGTTGGCAAATATATAAGTGGCAACAGTAAATATTTAAAGGCGGGCGGCAGCATGGAGCTTGCAGACATGTCGCTCACTGTTCCCGATGGAACCCCTTTAAAAAATCCAATGGTGGCTTTATGTGCTAAAGGCAGGCTGTTGATAAAGCCTGATGTTAAACTGGATACTGTTCCGGCGAAGATACAATTCGGATCGCTGAAAATAGGCGAGGTATCAGAGCTTTCCGAGCTTACCGATCTGGCTAACAGCACGGTCTACGGCGCAGAAGATCTGGTTTCAATGCCCGCAGCGTCGGCAGAATACGAGCTTTCCTCCGGCGAAAACCGGCTGAAGCTTGTAACCAAGCCGCTCACTGTGGATAACACTCTTGAATCGCTGTGGCTCTGTAAGGACGTATACGGAGCAAGCAGCGGCTCCATAGATCTGAACAGTCTGGGCGCTGTTTCCGGCGGAAGCGGGAAATACAAATTCACTCCTGTCGGCAGCCTGCCGTCATGGCTTACTGTTACGGGTGATGATTCCGTAAAATACGACCTCCCGAACAAGGCCATGGAGCAGACTTCGGTAAAGTTCACAGTCACAGACGCCGACCCCGAGCTTGCAAAGCCG
Source organism: uncultured Clostridia bacterium (assembly GCA_937893735.1). GTDB lineage: Bacteria > Bacillota > Clostridia > Oscillospirales > Ruminococcaceae > CAG-115. The sequence continues at coordinate 17,382 of CALBGD010000079.1, forward strand.
GGCGACATCGTGGAGCTTACGCTAAATTTCGGTCCGGTATCCAAGGTGTTTATGATAGTATGCGACAAGCCGGAGAACGGAACCATCACGGTAACTCCGTCCGCTAACGGAAAAACCGAGGAGGTCACCGAATCCGGACGCGTCCTCTGCAAAACACCCATTGTCCCCGGCGAAGACGCAGCTGTTACCATAAGACCCGACCGCGGCTATTGCATAATGGGCGTTACAGTCGATGGCAAAACTTATGATCTGCAGGATATTCTGTCCGCTGACGGCACAATAGCTTTCAGCAGCATTGACGCAGACCACTCTGTGAGCGTAGTGTTCTTTGATACGGGCGACCCTGACTATGAGGAATACTGCACGCTTTCGCTCGACAGCTCCCTTGAAGACATAGCGGACAGATTCAGCGTTGAGTACACCGAATTTGGCAAAACCGTCACCAAGCCGCTGTCCGAACCGCTGACAGTCAGGATAGGCACTAAAATCAAAATCAATGCGAACACCGGTACAGAGTATTACCTTGAAAATGCGGCAATGGGCGGCGATAACGTCGAACTGATGTTTTACAGCGACACTATGTCGTTCTCCTGCGGGCTGACCGTTACCAAGACCGCTGTATTCAAAGCGGACTATGGAGAGCTTTGCAAGGTTAGCGTTAATTGTGACGAGGGCGTGACATCAGGTTCTGTTTCAGATTCAGTAAGATGGTTTGGTCCTTATACCCCCAAGGGTGATCTGTTCAAATTTACAGTAATCGCGAGAAACAAATATACCATTGCTGAGATTTATAACGACTCTGACCCGTCCCAGAAGCTTGAACCAGTAAAGATAGACAAGGGCGAAGACTATTTCATTTACTATTATGAATGGATAGTCACCGGAGACGCCATCTGGAAACCCACCGTCAACCCGCCGCGCGGTCTTTCGGTAAACTGCGGCGAGCATGGAACAGTCTCCCCCGCAGGCGGCAGCTACGCAGACGGCGATACAGTAACGCTGACCGTTACTGCCGACCCGGGCTATTATGTCAGCTCAACTGAGCTTAACGGCACGCAGGTTTCGCTGAACAGCAACAATGAGTATGTATTCACTATCGACAGCGATTCCATATTCACGGCTGAATTTGCGGAGATACCTCCGGATTCCTATGTTGTGACCGTAAATTGCGGTGAGCACGGTACAGTAACTCCCGGAACAGCGGCATATGAGGACGGCACAGAGGTAACGCTCACAGTCACCCCGGACAGCGGCTACCTCGTGAAGTCCGCAACGCTGGACGGAAATCCAGTTACGCTCACGGACGGAAGGTACACATTCACCGTCACCGCTAACTGCACGTTCGAAGCCGAGTTCGAAGCTATCCCGGCTGACAGGTATACACTCACGGTGAACTGCGGCGAGCACGGTACTGTAACTCCCGGTACAGCGGAATATGAGGACGGCACAGAGGTAACGCTCACAGTCACCCCGGACAGCGGCTACCGCGTGAAATCCGCAATGCTGGACGGAAATCCGGTTACGCTCACGGACGGCAGGTACACATTCACTGTCACCGCTAACTGCACGTTCGAAGCCGAGTTCGAAGCTATCCCGGCTGACAGGTATACACTCACGGTGAACTGCGGCGAGCACGGTACTGTAACTCCCGGTACAGCGGAATATGAGGACGGCACAGAGGTAACGCTCACAGTCACCCCGGACAGCGGCTACCGCGTGAAGTCCGTATCGCTGGACGGAAATCCGGTTACGCTCACGGACGGAAGGTACACATTCACCGTCACCGCTAACTGCACGTTTGAAGCAAAGTTTGAAAAAATCTCCGGAAGCTCCGGAGGCTCGGGAGGCTCTGGTATTTCCGCCGGCTCCGGACGACCCGGAAGTTCATCTGAAATCAGCAGAAAGCCCTCAATAAACGGCGTGGAAAAGAGCTGGCGGGAAATAGCGGCAGATATCGCAAAACTTCCGGCTGGAGGCTCCGAGTCAGTATCCATGAACGGTGAAACCAGCGTTCCGGCAGAGGTGATAAGAAGCATTGCCGCTTCAAAGGCAAGGATAGAATTCATCGTTGACAGCTCCAGAAGCTGGATCATAAACGGCGCGGACATTACTGCTTCAGTGGCAGCCGACCTTTCATTCATGCCCGGAAACGCCGACAGGACGTCCCTGCGCGGAATAAACGGAGCAGCGTTCAGAATATCCGGAACGGGTATCCCCGCAGGATTAAGGCTGAGTTTCCGCAAGGAATTCTCAGGGCAGTTTGCTAACGTCTACAAGCTTGCAGACAGCGGGCTGAGCTTCCTTGACTGCGTAAAGGTCAATGAAAACGGTTATGCAGATATTCCCGGCGCGTATACCACCGGAGAGTATGTCGTGATGATATGCGAATACAGCGACCTTCCGGGCGATGTCAATAACGATGGCGTGCTTAACGCACTTGACGCGGCTGCACTTCTGAAACACATCGTAGGTATCTCCGGCAAGGTGGATACGCAGTTTGCCGACTATAACGGCGATGGTTCGGTCAACGCACTGGACGCGGCTTCGATCCTCAGAGCCGTTGTCAGCTTATGAATCGAACAGCCTTATTGAACTAAAACAGCATATTATCTTGAAAGGCACCAGCATACAAAGCGCTGGTGCCTTTCAGCTTGTCAGGAAAGCTTCAATGGAGTTTTTTATGAACCCCCGCTGACCGCGATATTTTGTACGCTGATGCCATAAATGAAATATAGGTGAAATAAAAAAATTTGTCCGTTGACGGAAAATTTGTAATGTGGTATAATCTGAGCATAAAGCAAAACAATTTTTTACAGGAGGTACATTACAATGCCAGATAACAAGGAACCGAATATAGTATTAGTCACCCGCGATGAATTAAAGGATATTCTTCGCAAGAACCTCGTTGACGACAAAATTAACAATGCAATAAACGAGGACATGAAGCTCGTTAATATGCTGAATACACGCGCGCTTTCTGCGACCAACGCTTCAGACGCTGCGATGTATCTGACCATCGCAGCAGAGCTCGCCGAATCCATAAGTCTGCGCACCGAGCTGGAGATCAATTCCCGCATGACGGAAACTTTCAGAAACGTCAGTGAGTTCAAAAATGACGGCGTTACCTTTACTGCCGTTTCGCATGTTGACAGGAATAATCCCGGTCAGAGAGCCTACTACGCCATCATGGACGAAAATGAAGAACCTATCGACGGCAGGAAAATCTTCGAGAACATGTCTAATGAAGCAAGACTCGAGTCAAGCGGCGCTGTCAGCAGACTGAAGCAGACTAAGATGACAGTCTATGATAAGGGCGCAGAGGATTCCACCAATGCGATATTAGCCCGCAACGGCTCTGAAAAGGACAAAAGAGAATATACGGACTTCCCCACCAGCTACAACTCTGCGCTGTACAACGAATACCACGAGCTGTCTGAATGCGGTTCTGAAACCGCGCGGACCATGGCGACAGATCACTGCAGGAATGTCCGCGATATCGCAAATGCACTCCTGAACGGCGAACCTGTTCCGGAAAACAGGAGCAGAACCGAAAACATCAAGACGACCATGATGTACCTGACCGAAAAGGCAAGATTCAGCGTTGAGTCCTGCCTGGGAAGCACCGACATTCCTGAGGGCGTGGTAAATCTGGATAAGAACCAGACGTCATTGCTGAAAACCAAGATGAATTCGGATACTTTATACACCGACGGTCAGATTGCTGTAAAGGAAACTGCCGCTTCCATAAGCAACAAGATACTGAACTATTACAATCTGGCGGTCGAGGGAGAGAAGCTCCCGAAAATAGAGCTTCCCAAGCTGTCTGCTAAGGACAAGTTAGGTATGCCCCTCGATATGCTCATTTCCTGCGGCAGGGACGAAAATATCGACACTAACGAATTCATCAGCAAGATAAACAGCGGAAAACCGCTCTCCGAGGAAGAGCGCAGATGGGCGTGCCGTCAGTTCGAT
>CALBGD010000080.1 GCA_937893735.1 uncultured Clostridia bacterium
TATAAATAAATCATGCGACATTCTTCGGAAATACGGGGATTGTCACACATTTACAGTGTGATTTCGCCCGGCAGGCAGAAATGCTTGCCGTTTTTTGTATCTTTTTGTGGAAAGGTGCACTATGGCTGAGAAATCAACATTCGAGAAGATTTACGACGTCGTGCGGAGGATCCCGCGCGGCAAGGTCGCGACCTACGGTCAGGTGGCAATGCTCGCCGGAAATCCGCGGTGGGCGAGGGCGGTGGGGTACGCGCTTCACGCCAATCCAGAGCCGGGAGTTATCCCGTGCCATCGGGTGCTCAACAGGTTCGGAGGGACGGCTCCTGCGTTTGCATTTGGCGGCGCAGATAAGCAGGCGGAGCTTCTCAGGGCAGAGGGCGTTGAGGTTTCCGTGGACGGAAAGGTAGATTTGGACAGATTCCTTTGGGACGGACTTTAATGGAGGTTTTACTATGGTAAAGGAAATAATCAAGCTGGCTTCAAGCCTTGCGATTCTTGCGGCGGTGGTTGTCGGGGTCAAGTACGCTGACAAGATCGTCAAGGAGATAAAGGGCGAGAATGAGGAAGAGGACATAATCGAGATATAAAGACTGTTCGTCTTTACAAATCCGATTTGATATGGTATAATTATATCGTAACCATACGGTTATGGTATAACTCAAAAGTAAACAGAGTTTTATGCGCGGGAGGTCCCTATGTCCGATTTCACAAACAAGTTAGACGAAAAACTGGCACTTCTGCGGGAAAGCTTCCTTGACGGAGGGGATTTCTCACTGCTTCAGGAGCGCTTCTCTCCCGCGATGAAAGCGGGAGGGGAATACGCCGCGTTTATCTCGGTGTGCGATTCGACGGTCAGGGCGGCGGTGCTTCGCGGTCATGGAGGAACTCCGGAAGCCGCGTGGAACAGCGCCTGCCGTGCAGCCTCTGAGTATGTCCGGAAATCCGGGATACTTCCGGTGTGGGTCAAGGCGGATATAACCTCCAGCAGTGAAAAGGTGACGTTTGCGGAGCTGATGGAGCAGGTCACCAAGAGCCGAAACGAGTTTTTCCGCAGGGGGATCTCCTTTGACGACAGGCTCGAAACCGCTCTCATCGAGGCGGAAATAAACGGCAACCGCGTCATAACCTACAAACAGCACCTCATCGAGCTGAAGCGCGTCAACAAATACCTCGCGGCGTGCGGGCTGAAAACCCTCACGGAGTTTCCGCAGGAGGTAACGCTGTTCGACTGCGAAAGCCGATTCTGCGGGGAAAACAACGATGTACATAAGCTCTACGGAAGTGGCAACAACTGCGGCAGACGGGTCATAGAGCGCTTTGACGACAAGCTCGCTCTGGAAGTCATCAGGACCTCGTCGGAGTACCTGTCCATGCAGGTCGCGATGAACGGAAAGTTCGACTACGGCTATTACCCGATATTCCACAAGGAGATACCGGGCTACAATATCCAGCGCCATGCTTCTTCTATCTGGAGCCTGATATGCGCCTACCGCCTGACCGGAGACAAGTTTACGCTGAACCAGATCGAAAAGGCGATAGGCTTTATGGTTGCGAACACCTTCAAGAAATATCCGGACAGGGAGGGCGCTGACAACACAGTGTATCTCGCGGATTTACAGCTCAGCGAGGTCAAGCTCGGTGGAAACGCGCTCGCCGTCATAATGCTGACCGAGTACATGGACGCGACCGGTTCGCAGAGGTATGTGAAGCTCTGCCGGGAGCTCGGCAATGGTCTGATGGAGCTTTTCGACCCGCGCTGCGGCAGGTTCTTCCATGTGCTGAATTACCCGTCGCTTTCCCCGAAAGACCAGTTCCGCACCGTGTATTACGACGGCGAGGCGACATTTGCACTGTGCCGCCTTTACGGACTCACCAAGGACAAAAAGTGGCTGGACGCGGCGGCGATGGCTGCGGACAGATTTATCCGCAAGGGCTACGAGCAGTACCGCGACCACTGGGTAGCCTATGCGATGAACGAGCTCGCCAAGTATCTCCCGGAGGACAAATATCTGAGCTTCGGGCTGAAAAATGCGGACGTCAACCTTGACCGGATTTATAATCAGGACACCACCTACCACACCTATCTTGAACTGCTTTGCGTGACGTTCGAGCTTTACAGCCGTATAAGGGAGCAGGGGCTCTCCTGCCAGTATCTGGGGCAGTTCCATACGGAGAAGTTCATCAGGACGATATATCACCGCGCGGAATATATGCTCAACGGCTACGGTTATCCGGAGTACGTCATGTACCTGAAATATCCGAACACATCGCTGGGGGCTTTCTTTGTGCGGCATGACGGTTACAGGATAAGAATAGACGATATCCAGCATTTCTGCGGCGCCTACTATTCATTCTATCGTAATTACGGGAAGCTGGAGGCGCTCAGAACAGCTTTTGAAGATAAGCGAGAGGACTAACGGCAATGGCACCAATTCTTAGAGCACCAGAGGGATTTACGGCAGCGGGCAGGGACGGCAGCGCTTTCATGAAGTGGAATCCGGTCCCCGGCGCGGCGGGTTACAGGCTGTTCTTTTACAGCTCCGACGATCCCGACACGGTGATAAAGACGCGCTACGCACAGGGAACCAGCAAGGGGATACTCGGCTTCCAGAACAAGAAGGAGTACCTTGTTGAAATATGCGCCTACACCGTAAAGGACGGAAAGGAAGTCCCCGGTCAGCGCTCGGAGAAGAAGCGGTTCACGCCCCATGTTCTCCGCCTGAAGGCTCAGCGAGTTCTCTGCCTGAAAAGCGGTCAGAGCGGGCAGATCTCTTGGGAATCCGCGATGGGAATGCCGCCGGTGTCCTTTTCATGCGACAATCCTGCGGTGGCTTCCGTGGACAGCATGGGAACTGTTACGGCTAAATCACGCGGCACTGCGAACATTACGCTGACCTCCCTCAACGACAGCCAGACCTTCGTGACAAAGATAGCGGTGGACAGGAATCATTCCTGCGCGGAAAAGCGCGCGGTCATGATGTTCACCGGCGACCTGATGTGTACCGCAAAGCAGCAGCGCTCCGCGGCGAAGTGCGGGTTTGATTTCCACGATACGTTCCGCCAGCTCCGTGATATACTCTCAAAGGCGGATTTTTCGGCGGGGGTTCTGGAAACGGTCTGCTGCGATACACAGCCGTATGAGTACGAGCAGCTCCGGCTGGACAGCGGCTCGCCTAACTGCAACTCTCCGTCATCGTTTGCGGCAGCGGCGGCTTCTGCCGGATTCAGCGCGATGATAACCGCCAATAACCACAACTGCGACTGCGGCATGGAGGGACTTTATTCCACTGCGGACGCCGTGAAGCGCTGCGGCATGAAGAATATAGGCACACTTGGTGACAATCCGGTCATGTTGAATGTGAACGGCATAAATGCGGCGATAATCGCCTGCACCATGATCTCAAACGGCACAGAGGGAAGCCTCGGGCTCGCCGGAGTGAACCCGAACGGCGCATACAGCCGCGAGTATTTCACGGAGCTTGTGAACTGCGCCAGAAGCATGGGCGCGGAATACATAGTTGCATTTATGCACTGGGGAGCAATGAACACCCCCCGGGTGAGAAAGCACCAGCTTGACGAGGCGCAGTTCATCGCTGACGCGGGCGCTGATCTCATCGTGGGCTCTCACCCGCACCTTATACAGAGATTCAGCTGGCTGCGCTCGGCGGACGGCAGGCGTGTGCCGTGCGCGTACTCGCTCGGAAATATGCTCAGCGCCATGTCTGAGATAGACGGAAACCGCGACGGCGCGGTACTCCGTGCGGAGCTTCGCCGGGAGAACGGCGCGATACTTACGCGCGTATCCTACATTCCCTGCATGACGGAGGACAGGAGCTGGGGCTATGAGATCGTCCCGGTTTTCCCGCCGCACGACAAAGAGAGCGCTGCTTCATTCGAGCGCACAAAGACGGTTCTCGGAACAGGCATAAACCACTTTGAATTCCGACCGCTTATTTATCTCAGCGGCTCCAAGCTGCTGAACAGGATCTTCTCCGCCGGAAGGGGATTCCGCACGGACCGCACCGCGCTGCTGCTTTCTCAGCTTTCGCTCGGCTGCGGCAAACCCGCCCCTGAGGAAGCGATAGAAGCGGCAGGCAGCGATGAGCGCCTGAAACTCGACCTTTCAAAAGAGCTCGCCGAAAATATGGGAGAATCACAGGCGGATTACTGCGCCGTAGATTTCCTGGCTGCCGCGGCTGCCGCCTGCTACAAGCCGGCAGGGGAGCCCGGAGAGGCTCCGGTGTTCTTCACCGGTTCCAAGAGCTTCAAGCGGAGCGCGTTCTATAAGGAGCACAGGGAGCAGTTCGCCAAGATAAATCCTCCGTTTGGGGAATCAGTATGGAAGCCGCTCATTGAGCGCTACGCAAAGCAGGTGCTGGAGGTATTCCCGCCGGAGCGCGTCATACTTTTCAGGCATACTTTCGGGAGCCATTCCGTAAAGGACAACGAGCTGCGCAACTGCCAGCCGAAAAACAGCATAAACCGCTTTATCCGCGCGATGGAGGACTACTTCATCGCCATTGCCTCGCCGCTGGTCGTTGACCTTTCGAAGCACTATTTCTCCGACGGAGACGGCACGATGGAGTACGAGGAAGCGTACTACATTGACGCGTATAACGCCGTTGTGAAGCTCACGGACGGCAGCGGACGCACCTGCATTTCAGTCCCGGACGAGGGGCTGTGGTTCCAGCGTGTGATGAAGTACTACCAGAGCATGACCGCCCGCGCTTACCAGAGCTGGCTGATGGATATGGACTGTGCGGCAGACCTGCTGATAGCGTACACCTCCGCAGAATTTGCGGGGCGCAACAGCGAGCGCCTGCTCCGGCTGAAGCATTCCGGGC
>CALBGD010000081.1 GCA_937893735.1 uncultured Clostridia bacterium
TTAAGATTCAGCAGTTCCTCAGTGGGGACAGTCGCGAGCTGTGCGTCCTGCTCTGCAGTGAGCGCGGGCATTCTCCAGCCCGACTGACTGGATATCGTAACTCCAACGCCGCCGGGAACAATGACATTTCCGACTTCCTCCAGAAGTACCGCCGTACCGTACAGATCGACCTTCAGAATCGCTTCGACCGGTGCCTGACTCGGGGAAACCCCGGCGGCGTTTACCAGCATTTTTATGTCTCCGTACTTCTGACCCTCTGCGATAAGCGCCCTGATGGACTCATGGCTTGAAAGATCCATCTCCATGGGAACTGCGTCAAACCCGGCTCCGTTCATTATTCCGGCAATAGCCTGCGCATTTTCCGGCTTTTTGTCGCCGACAACTATTTTCATTCCCACGCCCATTCTGCGTGCTATTGCCATTCCTATCTGACCTGCGCCGGTCAGCAGCATTACATTTTTCATTTTCAGACCTCCCGCACCCATTTTTCAATAGAAGATCTCGCGCCGTCAACGCTGCTTCCGTGAATTGCAAGTCCCTTGGTGACTTCTGCACCTTTTGCAGCTTTCTGAATATCCCTCACGGTGTTCGACAGTCCGCTTCCCTCATGAGTGCAGAAAGGGTGGATCTTTTTTCCAGAAAAATCGAAATGCTCAAGGAACGTATAAACTGCCATCGGCATTGTTCCCCAGTAATTCGGGTAGCCGAGATATATCTCGTCATAGCCGTCAAGGCTTTCAGGAATTGCGGCAAGGTCTGGCCTTGCGCCGTTTTGCAGATCCCTTTTCGCCTCCGCAATGCAGGTCTGGTAGTTTTCGGAATATGGATTTTTCTGCTCAATCTTAAACAGCTTTCCTCCGGTGACATCAGCGATCATCTTTGCCGCCTTCTCAGTATTTCCTACCGTGATATTGCGGTATGCACCGCCGAAGTAGTTCTCTCCCGCACGGGAGTAATATGCGATAAGTACAGCCATATTTAATGCCCTCCTTGTTATAATTACATTATACTCCGGCTGTACCTAAATTTCAATATTAATTTGAGAGCTTTCGCATAAGATATGCTAATATGAAAACAGCAGGATATTATATCCTGCCGTTTTTTCTTATTCAGCAAACTGAGCTTTGAGCAGCCCTGCGAATTCTTCGACATAGCAATTAACGTTACTTTTCTTCCAGAATACGCAGTAATTTCTGCGGATCGGCTCGTTTCCCCGCATCAGCGGGATTCGGGTGATGGAGGTCCCGGCAGACGGCGCTCCTGCCTCCACTGGCAGGAATCCCTTGCGCCCTATGACCATCAGACGCGCTTCTTCAATGGTTTCTGCGTAGATCATCTCGCTGTTTATGCCGACTATGCTATGGTAGTATTCCTGCTCAGTTTCGCGCTGGGTCTGCGATGAAATCAGGATACACGGAAAGTTTTTCAGCTCTGCGGGAGTAACGGATTTTAGCTGCGCCAGAGGACTGAGTGCCGAAACTTCGATACAGTCTGCACTTGTCGTCAGGATATGGTTAACATATTCGTCAGAGAACGCGCGCCGCTGATCGTTCATAACCATATCTGCCTGACCTGAGCGCAGCATGGAATAAAGCTCCTCATGGCTGCCGTATTCCACCGACACGGATACCTCAGGATATTTCTCCGAAAACATCGCCAGCGCCTGTTGGAATTCACTGCCAGTATAGCACCGCAGATAGCCTATACGCAGGGACGCCTGATCTCCCTTTGCGATTTTGGCGGCCTCATTGCACATCTGCTCGTAATCTGCGGTCAGCAGAAGACTTTTGTGATAGAAGTGCTCACCCGCCGGCGTCAGCTTAAAGGCGCGGTTTCTGCGCTCCAGCAGCTTGAACCCTAGCTCACGCTCCAGCGCCTGAACCTGCTGCGATATAGCCGACTGTGATATATAGTTCTCCTCCGCAGCCTCTGAAAAACTGTTCAGCCGGACAACTGATTGAAAGTATTTAAGCTGTTTCAGCATAATTTCACCTTCGATCATCTTATTTGTCCTATATATTATATCACATAGCGTTCCAAACGTCAAATCATCGGGTGAAAAGCTAAAATCTGAAGCTTATCTCGATCGGAGTCTCATCGTCCCATACCCTGACCTGCGATATCATCAGCCGTGCGATAGAACTCCTGTCACGTATTTCAAGCTCGTCCCAGCTTTCAAGAAGCGGCATCACGCTGCCGGCGTCGGCATTCTCCCCGGATTTAACAGAGTGTTCCTTTATTCTGGAATCTACATCGCGAATCTGACGTTCAAGAAAATCCATTTTCTCGTTCAGTTTTAAACGCAGAAGCGCATTCTCCGCCAGAGCGAAGCTTTCAACGATACTGTTTACCTCGGCCTCCAGCTTAATTCTGTGAACTTTCAGGGAGTTTATCTCTGATTCGTCCGCAGTCGTCCTATTTGACGAGCGATAGTGGAGTGCCTTTGCCTGCGCCAGCATTTTCTCTGCTACGGAATCCTCTATCATCTCGAATGTTATGCCGCTCCTTTTGCCCTGACAGATGTGGTGCTTTCTTCCGCCGCAGTAGACATATCGTTTTCCGCTGCGCTGACCGTTCACAACGCTCAGCGCATATCCGCAGTATCCGCACCTGACGATTCCCGAAAGCCAGCTGTTTGAGCCTCTTCCGCTGCTTTTCAGAGCGTGATTTTCATTCAGCCGGCACTGCACCCTGAGCCAGTCGTCCGCAGAAATAAGCCCCTCGTGACGGTTGAGCTGAATATTCTCGCCGGAAAGGTCGCGGAATTTGCTTTTCGTCTTGCCCTGCCGCCTGCCGTAGACGGTGCAGCCGCACAGCCCGGTAAACTCGCTGACGTCGTTATGGAGCACCGCTCCCCTGCTTTTGAAGTAGGAATATACGTCCGCATTTGCCCTGACATACACCGGATTCGCCAGAATCCTGCTGACGCGGACGCTTTGAAACCTGATATCATGCTTTATCTCGCAGTCCGGTGAATTAAGCTCGGACACTATCTCACCGATAGTCCTGCCGGAAAGGAATCTTCGATAAATAAACCTCACAATATGACTTGTTTCGATGTCCTCTTCAAGCCGGCTCGTCTTTTTTCCGTCGATGTAATCAGCGACCTTTTTGTAGCCAAGCGGAGCCACTCCGGCCATAAAAAAGCCTTTTTCTGCGCGGCTGTAAAAGTTGTCGGTCACGCGCTTCTGAATCGTTTCGCGCTCAAGCTGGGCAAAAATCAATATCACCCTCAGCATTGCTTCCCCTGTAATGCTTGTTGTGTCGAAGTCCTCGGTAGCGGAAACGAAATCCACATGGTGCTGCTTCAATTCACGGTAAGTAAGCTCGAAATCCAGCACGGAGCGACTCATTCTGTCTATTTTGTAGACGATTATCTTGCTGACCCTGCCGGATTCCACGTCCGACATGAGCCTCTGAAAATCCGGACGGTTGGTGTTCTTTCCGCTGTAACCGCGGTCGCTGTATACCGCAACGTCAGTTTCGCCGCTCCGGAGCTTGGCACGGCATTCCTGCTCCTGCGTCTCAATGCTTATGCTGTCCTTCTTTTCCACCGACTGTCTGCAATATATGGCTGTCATCAGTGCTTTTCCGCCTTTTTCTTCTGGATTTCAGCGGCAATTTTCAGCATTTCATCGGTTATATGACAAATTCTCCTGTCCAGCTCATCTTCGCTCAGCTGCGGGTGTATCTCCTTTACCTGCATAAAAAATCACCTCACTCTCAGTAATGCGGCACTGTTCGTCCGGTATTACTAAAAATGAGGTGATTCATGATCACTCGGTTATCTCGCCGATTCCCATGCAATACGCCCCGCTGTAAAGCTCCAGCAGCCGCAGGAGCTCCGCGCACTGCTGACCACCCATGTTTTGCAGCGCCGAAGTTTCCTTACCCAGCAGAGGGGCCACGATCTCAGCGCAAAGCGCCCTGCCCTTTTCAGTCAGGAGTATCTCCTTATTGCGGCGGTCGGACGGTATCTCACGGAGCTTTATCAGCCCGTCTTCAAGGAACGATTTCACCACCGGATTTATCATCTGTTTCGGGTAGTGTGTCTCCTCGCTTATCTGCTTTTGGGTACAGCCGTCGCCAAGCTCGAATATCTCCTCCAGTATGGACAGGCTGACGTATGTCATACCCTTTGATTTCGCGTATTCCTCATACACCTTGTCCATATCCTGAAACATCTGCATTAACTTGTCCTGTATCTTATCCATAGCTTCTCCTTACGCGTAATTGTATTTGCTGCGGTATTTTCTGAAACAGAATATTGAAAGCGCAATGCTCAGCACTTCTGCAAGCGGTCTTGAGAGCCATACGCCGTTTATACCTATCAATTCAGGAAGTATCAGCAGCGGAACTATCAGAAAAACCAGCGTGCGCATCAGCGACAGCAAGGCGGAAGTCTTTCCGTCATTGAGCGCAGTGAAGAATCCCGAAGCAAAAAGATTTATCCCCATCAGCAGGAATCCGGCAGCCATAAAGAACATTCCCTGCACAGACATCTGCACGACAGCTTCGGAACCCTCCGCAAACAGCAGCGCAATGGGCTTTGCAAGCGTTCCGCCCGACACTCTAAAATCAAGGTTGTTTTCTGTATTCTCCATTTATTCCTCTTTATCAGTAATTTTTATGAATCGTAAACTTGTTTTACTATTATAGCATACGTTTGAGAATTTGTCAACTGGCAGTCCGGTATTTAAAGCAGCAATTCTGCGAAATATGTAACTTTTTTGTAACTTTATTGTAACCAGACTGTAATTGCATTTCTTAATTTCTTATGTTATAATGAATAGAAAAGAGCAAAACGTCAACTTTCCTAACAAAAAACGAAGGCGCGAGTGAA
>CALBGD010000082.1 GCA_937893735.1 uncultured Clostridia bacterium
AAAAGTGTTACAAGTGAATCCAAGTTTGCGTTCGGGCCGTTCCTTTCCATCGGAATAGCGGTATCGGCACTCTGGGGAAACGATATCGCTCAATGGTACTTAAACATTCTTTCCCACGCAGCTCAGACTCGGTAATGGTCAAAAATAATTAACAGGCAGCAGCATAAAAAACTGCTGCCTGTTTTTTATTATCGTTTGTTATTCAGTAAGCTCATCAATATATGCGTATACAAAGTAGATATCCTGATCCGGATCAACTGTGCTGTAAACATTGGTCGAATCAAGCGCGTCTGTTCCGCCCGGCTGGAGACTTATCTTCCATTCGTTATCTGTCAGATCCCATGTTCTGGCATATCTTCTGGACATGATAACTCGGCTGGTCGCAATGCTCGATGCGCGCGAACTGATGTTAGTAAGCGGTATCGAAGCCGCGGAAACCGACGGGTGATCCTTGTACTTTATCGAACCGGCTGTGTCCCTGAGAGATGCCGTAATTGAAATTACAAGGTTCATTCGGGTGATCCTCGGAACTTCTGCTCCTGCCTCTGTCTGAGTGCCAAGAACATAGCTGAAATCGTACTTCGCGTCGCCTGCATCAAAATAAACATCGTTGAGCTGCGGCACAGGAACATTTTCGGTCAGCGACACACCATACTGCTTCACATCAGTCGGAGGAGTCGCATTGTTGGTTGACCGTGTGTTGAAGTCGTAGGTGTAAAGATATATCTGACCCTTGCGGAGCATGTTGCCTTCCGAATCAACTTCAAGAGGATTTCCGTCCGCATCAACTGCGTCATGATTTACAAGACGCAGAACATAAGCCTTGCCGTTCATGTAAACCGCTGCATCTTTATCAGCGCTCAGGCTTGTCTTGGACTTCGTTACTACATCTTTATAGTAAGTGTCAACGAACCTTCTCGCTAATTCATTTGTCGCACCGGGAAGATTACCCTCGGTGTATATAACCACGTTGTCAGCATACTCAAGCTGATTCTGCAAGTAGATCTGAATGTTGTTGGAATACGAATAGGCTTTTTCAGATGAATCAGCGTGTCTGAAGATCTTTGAAACAGGCTGAGCTATTGAAATAACAGCCATCAGCAGTATGCTGAAAATCGCCATTACTATGATAAGCTCGATCAGCGTAAAGCCTTTGTGAGCTTTTCTTCTCAAATTATCCATTCTTCATGCCTCCGCTGTCAGGGTGTTGGAGCCGTCGTCGTTGGTTCTTCAACAGTTGGGTCAATAAACTTCAGATCGAGGTTTTCAACAGCTTTGCTCGGATTTTTTCCGATAGATACAATGCTTTTCGTGTTGTATGAATGAACATTCATAACAGCACTCGGGTGACTGTAAGAAACAATGTTGTCACTTTCGTCCAGATACTGACCGCTCTTGTTGATCGAAACTGAAATAGTAAGGTCTTCCGGAGCAAGGTTAGTCATTACGGCTTTGCCCTCACTATCCAGCATGACTTTTCCGTCATCATCATACACATAAGCACTTGTCGCACGAGCAGCCGCGTAAGGCGACTGCTGTACTATTTTGCTTTTAAGCTTGTTGGTAGCTCTC
>CALBGD010000083.1 GCA_937893735.1 uncultured Clostridia bacterium
GATTTCTCGGCAGCCTGAACTAGATACTTTTTCAACAAGCTAACGCGGTTTATGCCGCGATTTATTATTTTGAAAGAGGTAAGAAATGAAAGACGACCTGTTACAGCGAATAGAGGAGCTTCTCCCCACTTTTTCCAAGAGCCAGAAGCTGATAGCGAACTATATCCTCAACCACTACGAGAAAGCCGCATATATGACGGCGCTCAAGCTCGGAAACGCCGTTAACGTCAGCGAATCCACCGTTGTGCGCTTCGCGATAGAGCTCGGCTTCGAGGGCTACCCCCAGCTCCAGCGCTCGCTCCAGAACCACATCAAGAACAAGCTCACGTCTATCCAGAGAATGGACGTCACCAGAAGCCGCATAGGCGACCTTGACCCCATCGAGGGCGTTCTTAATCAGGATATGGACAAGATCCGCCGCACCATGGAGGCGGTCAACCGCGAGCACTTCGACACCGCCGTAAACACCATCGTGGACGCGCGCCGCATCTACATTCAGGGCGCGATGAGCTCCGGAATACTTGCGAGCTTCATGCACTACTACCTGCGCCTGATTTTCGACAAGGTAACGCTGATAGGCTCCGTTGCCACCAGCGAGATCTACCAGCAGATGATACACATCGGCGAGGGCGACGTGTTCATAGCTATGTCGTTCCCGAGATATGCAAAGAGCACCATCAACGCCTGCAAGTTCGCGCACGACTGCGGCTCCCAGATAATCGCGATAACCGACAGCGAGAACTCCCCCATCGCGCAGTACGCGCACACAACGCTCTGCGCGTATTCCGACATGGTCAGCTTCGTGGACAGCCTCGTGGCTCCCATGAGCCTGCTGAACGCGCTTATCGTTGCCGTTTCCAACCGGAACCGCTGCCGTGTTGAGCAGACCTTCCGCAAGCTGGAGACCCTCTGGGACAACAACGACGTTTACAAGAAAGATGTTTGATATACTGATAATCGGAGGCGGCGCAGCAGGTATGTTCTGCGCCGCCCATGCTGCTGAAATGGGGCTTAACGCCGCGATAGCCGAGCACGGGAAGTCCTTCGGGCGGAAGCTCGGCATTACCGGAAAGGGGCGCTGCAACGTCACCAACAACTGCGACCCCGATACCGTGATGAAGAACATACCAAGGAATCCGCGCTTCATGTACAGCGCGCTTTCAAAGTACGCCCCGGCGGACGTTATGGATTACTTTGAGCGGCTGGGAGTTCCTCTGAAAACCGAGCGCGGCCAGCGCGTATTCCCGGTCTCCGATAGGGCGGGGGACGTGGTGAGCGCCCTTGAAAGGCAGATGAAGCGGCTCAACGTTGACTTCATCAGGGGAAACTGCACGGAGCTCATGCTTGACGGCGGGAAGTGCGTCGGCGCGGTTATCTCCGGCAGGCGCGTGATGGCGAAAGCGGTAGTCCTTGCAACGGGAGGGCTGTCCTACCCGCTGACTGGCTCGGACGGCTCCGGGTATTCGCTGGCGAAGCAGGCGGGGCACACGATAACTCCGTGCGGTCCCTCGCTTATCCCGATGGAGACCGAGGAAAGCTGGACCGCAGAGGCGGCGGGGCTTGACCTTCGCAATATCTCCATGAGGCTGACGTGCGGCGGAAAAGCGGTTTACGAGGACTTCGGAGAGCTGATGTTCACCGCCTAC
This sequence comes from uncultured Clostridia bacterium, assembly GCA_937893735.1. Lineage (GTDB taxonomy): Bacteria > Bacillota > Clostridia > Oscillospirales > Ruminococcaceae > CAG-115. The sequence continues at coordinate 1,647 of CALBGD010000083.1, forward strand.
GGAATAGGCGGCCCCACCGTGCTGAGCGCCTCGGCGCATATTCCGGCGATGGAGCCGGGGAAGTACTTGGTGGAGATAGATCTGAAGCCCGCGCTTTCGGAGAAGCAGCTTGACGCGCGTATCCTCCGG
>CALBGD010000084.1 GCA_937893735.1 uncultured Clostridia bacterium
GGGATATCCGATGTTATCCGTCAGGCGGACAGGAATGATGTCCGCTGCCTTGCCATAACCGACCACGACAGCCTTGCTTCGCTGTCGCGCTCGGCAGTCCTCGGCAAACGGTATAACGTGACTGTTATCCCAGCCGTGGAGTTCTCCGCATTCGACAATGACAGAAAGAAAAAAGTACATATCATGTGCTATATGCCCGCAAAGCCCGACCGTCTTGAGGGCCTGTGCCTGCGCCCTTCCACCGGAAGAATGGAGCTTGGCAAGCGCATGGCGGTAAAGGTGCTGGATAAGTACCCCATCACGCTGGAAAGCATTCTGCGCTACTCCGCAGGAAGCAAGGCCATCTACAAATGCCACATAATGCACGCACTTATGGACTACGGCTACACTACCGAACTTTACGGCGATGTGTACGACTCCATCTTCGACGTTAAAGACGGTATCTGCGCGGAGGAAGTCGCTTCCGAGGCGGATTTCTACCCGGACGTTCATTTCGTCACGACGCTGATACGCGCTTCCGGCGGAATCTCAGTCATAGCGCACCCGAAGGTCTACGACAGCACCGACCTGCTTGAAGAGCTCGCCTCAAAGCACGAGATAGACGGCGTGGAGGTCTGGCACCAGAGTGCTGACCCGGACTACCAGAAAGAACTGCTGGGAATCGCAGAGGCAAACGGTCTGCTGACTACCGGCGGCTCGGACTTCCACGGATTCTACAACCACTACGCTATACAGATAGGCTCCAATCTCACCCCGGAGCCAGTTCTGAACAAAATCATCAATCATAAGGGCAAAGCCTGAATTAATACATATAAAGAAGGACAAAAGCATGGATATCAAAGAAAAAGCACTCCAGAAGCACTATGAATGGGGCGGCAAGCTCGAAGTAGTTTCCCGCGCAAAAATCGAGACCCGCGAGGATCTGTCCCTCGCCTACACTCCCGGCGTTGCGCAGCCCTGCCTTGAAATAGCCAAAAACCCTGAGCTTTCCTACAAGCTCACACGCCGCAGCAACCTGGTCGCAGTCATCACAGACGGCACCGCAGTCCTCGGACTCGGCGACATCGGCGGTCTTGCAGGAATGCCCGTAATGGAGGGCAAGTGCTGCCTGTTCAAGGAATTCGGCGGCGTTGACGCATTCCCTCTCTGCATAAAGAGCAAGGATCCGGACGAGATAGTACGCACCATCGAACTCATATCCGACAGCTTCGGCGGTATCAACCTCGAGGATATTTCCGCTCCCCGCTGCTTCGAGATAGAGGCAAAGCTTAAGGAAAAGCTGGATATCCCTGTTTTCCATGACGACCAGCACGGCACCGCAATAGTTGTCTGCGCCGCTATGATAAACGCGATAAAGCTCGCTGGAAAGAAGCTCTCCGACATCACGGTAGTTATAAACGGCGCGGGTTCCGCAGGAATCGCAATCGGAAAGTTCCTGCTGAAGCTCGGCGTTGGCAACCTCATAATGGTTGACCTCTGCGGCATAATCAACCGCGACGACCACTACGACAACCCCGCTCACGCTGAAAT
>CALBGD010000085.1 GCA_937893735.1 uncultured Clostridia bacterium
TCGATGGCAGATATGAGCTGCTGGAGCTTATCGGCGTGGGCGGAATGGCGGATATCTACCGCGCCCGCGATATAGTTGAGGACCGCATTGTTGCTGTAAAAATTCTCAAGACTGAATTTGCAGGCAGCGAGGAATTCCTCAGGCGCTTCAGGAACGAATCCAAGGCGATAGCGCTGCTCTCCCACCCGAATATCGTCAAGATATACGATGTGGGATTCACAGATAAGGTGCAGTTTATCGTCATGGAGTACGTTGACGGCATAACGCTTACGGATTACATTGAACAGCAGGGCGTTCTCAAATGGCGCGACGCTGTGCATTTCACTATTCAGATACTTAAGGCGCTCCAGCACGCGCATGACCGCGGGATAGTCCACCGCGACATAAAGTCCAGTAACGTCATGCTGCTTGCAGACGGAACCATAAAGGTCATGGACTTTGGCATCGCGCGCTTCAACCGCGAGAACAACAAGACCGTTTCCGAAAAGACCATCGGCTCTGTGCACTACATCAGCCCGGAGCAGGCGCGCGGCGACATCACGGACGAGCGCAGCGACATCTATTCCGTAGGCGTGGCGCTCTACGAAATGCTCACCGGAAAGAAGCCGTTTGACGGGGATTCTCCGGTTTCCATCGCGCTCATGCATATGCAGAGCACTCCGAAGAAGCCCACGGAGCTTAACAGCACCATTCCCGAGGGCCTGGAGCAGATAGTGCTCCGCGCAATGCAGAAGGATCCCGCGCAGCGCTACCAGACAGCCGGCGAGATGATAAAGGATCTTGAGGAGTTCAAGAAGAACCCCGGCATGATATTTGAATATAAGTACAACTCCACTGACGGCACAACGAAGTACTTCGACCGCCCGATCCCCGCCGCTGAGCAGGAGCGCACCCGCCGCAAGCAGGCGGTAAAAACTGAGCCTGAGGACGAAGATTACGACGATGAGGAAGACGATGATGAGGACGAGTATGAGGAGCGCCGCTCCCCGCTGATACCGATACTGTTCGCAGTAGGCACGGCGTTCGTTATCGCGACCGTATTCCTTGTAATGACGATAGTTTTCAGGAACCTGAACGTAACACCTGATCAGGTAAGCTCCGTAATGGGCGTTAACAGCGGCTCCACAGTCAGCGTTACCGACAGCAACGAGTTCCTTATGCCGAATCTTGTAGGAATGTCCTGGGACGAGGCAAAGTCGCAGTATTCCAGCGTGATGACTCTTGTTCCCCAGCAGGAGTGGAGCGAGGTCACAAAGGATCAGATATTCGATCAGGAGTTCCCTGAGGGACGTAAGGTAAAGATAGGCGCAGAGGTGACCGTTAAGGTCAGCAAGGGAATCCGCACCGTTGAGATACAGGATCTTGAGAACCTGACCGCTTCCGTTGCAGAGAGCAAGCTCCGCAAGGACGGCTTCAAGGTAAAGAAGGTCTATGACGAGAACGACGATATCGCCAAGGATTACGTTATCCGCACCGAGCCCGCAGCCCACGAAATGGCGGAGCAGGGCAGCACGGTCGTTCTGTTCATAAGCAGCGGTCCGAAGAATACCGGCGTATTCGTGCCGAAGTTTGTTGACCTGCCGCTGAACATCGCCCTCCAGAGAGCCGAGGAATACCATCTCAACGCAACTATCGAGCGTGTTGATTCCGAGGACGTTGAAAAGGACGTCGTAATGGAGCAGAACATAGAGCCGCAGAGCCTCGTTGACCGCGACACTGAGATAATCCTCAAGGTAAGCACTGGTGAGATCTCCGAAAAGACCAGAAAGCTCACATTCACACTGCCGAAGAAGGCAACAGGTGAGTTCGAATTCAGATACTTCGTTGACGCTGTTCTTGATGATGAAGCAAGCCAGACACTTGATGTCGGACTCGCTTCCAGCAAGACGCTGAGCTACGAGGTAAAGGGTAAGCCCGGAGAGACCAAGGTACTCACAGTCAAGGTGACATCAAAGGATACCGGAAAGACCGGAACATATATGGAAGTTACGGTAAAATTCCCGGAGGATGGAAGCAAGGCAACCGCTGAGGACATCGTATACAGCAGCGTATTCAGTGAGCTTCAGGCGGCAGATTCCGAGCCTACCATAGACACTAATGAGCCGGAAGTTCCTGTTGAGTCCGAAGAGGCAGACGTACCTGAACCCGAGCATACCACAAGCTCTTCTCATACCGAAACCGAACCTATTGAGCCGGATCCCGGCATATCTGTTAACTGATGACAGGGGGTAATGATATTTCTGCTGAATATCATCACGGAATAATTACAAAGGCAGTCGGGGGCATCTATTATGTAGATGCCCTTTCGGGCGTTGAGGGCGATGAGAATCCAACCGGGCAGAGCTTTAAGTGTGCAGCCCGCGGGATATTCCGTCAGGACGGCATAAGCCCCAGCGCCGGCGACCGCGTTATAGTGGAGTGTCAGGAGAACCACGAGCCGCTTATTTCCAAAATACTTGAGCGCCGGAACTTCCTGATAAGGCCGCCGCTTGCGAACCTTGACGGAATCGTGTTTGTCATAAGCTGCGCCGATCCGGCTCCGAACAGATTTATTCTTGATAAGCTGATAGCGATAGCGGACAGCAAGGGAATTGAGCCCATGATAGCTTTCACGAAGCCAGATCTGAAGCAGGCTGACGAACTTGCGGAAATATACCGCAATATAGGGATTCGTGTCTGCATGGTAAACAATCTCACCGGGGAGGGCGCAGAACCAGTGCGGGAGTTCATAAACGGCAGGATAACTGCATTTATCGGGAATTCCGGCGTTGGAAAATCCAGCCTGTTCAATTCGTTGTTCCCGCAGCTCGGACTGGAAACGGGTATTACCAGCAAGAAACTGGGACGCGGAAAGCACACGACGCGTCAGGTGCAGCTGTACCGCCTGTGGGAGCTTGACCCGAATCTTACCGGATACGCGGCGGATACGCCCGGATTCTCAACGGTCGATACCGAGCGCTACTGCCGCATTCCGGCGGACGAGCTGGACAACAGCTTCAGGGAATTCGCGAAATTCGCGGAAAAATGCCGTTTTACGGACTGTGCGCATATAAAGGAAAAGGACTGCGCCGTAAGAGCTGCGGCGGAATCCGGCGATATCGCAAAATCGCGCTATGAAAGCTACCTCAGAATGTACGAGGAAGCAAGCAAGATAAACGACTGGGAGTGAGCCTGTGCCAAAAATATGTTCAATAATCTGCGGAGCTCCGGGCGGAGTCCTGCACGAAAAGCCCGAGGGGCTGATAATATGCGCCGACCGGGGACTTGACATCGCGATTTCTGCCGGAGTGGTTCCGGATATCATAGTAGGTGATTTTGACAGCGCGGAGCACAAGCCTCCGGAGGGGATAAGGGTCATAAAGGTACAGCCCGAAAAGGACGACACTGACACGATACTTGCCTGTGAGACAGCGATAAGCGAGGGCTGCGATGAGCTCCGGCTGTACTGTGCGCTTGGCGGCAGACCGGATCATTCCATCGCGAATATACAGACTCTTGAGATGATGCGCAAACGCGGTGTAAACGCTATGATAGTTACCCCGAACGATAAAATCTATCTGGTGCATGAGTGCGAGGCTGAAATCCCGAAATTTCACGGATACGTATCGGTTTTTTCATATGGAGAGACCTGCATGGTCAGCGAATACGGAATGAAGTACGGGCTGATACGCTACCGCCTTGATAATGCCTATCCGCTCGGCGTCAGCAACGAGGTCGCGGAAGATATCGGCAGGATAATAGTCCATGGCGGCACTGCCCTTGTAGTGGAGCATAAAGAATAAAGAAAATCCCCCGATTTTTTCGGGGGATTCCTGTTTATAATGGTTACGTGTCACGCTGCCGTGTTATCATCTGGGGGAGCTTCGCCGTTGTGTGGTCTCATTCCGTCCGGCTTGTCAGGACGTGTGAAATCTGCATTGTTGCCTGTGTTGCCGCCCCATGGACCCTTGTCCTGAACCCAGCTTCCGAAGCCGGAGCCGGTCGCGCCGCCTCCGCTCACGCCGTCTGTCGCGGTGACTTCCGAGATCACCTCGTCATCTGAAAGAACTGTGTAGGTGCTTCCATTTGTGAATTCAGGGGTCGAGAATATCAGTGATTCGCATTTCTTTGGAGTGATCGTGCTGATTATTACGCTGCCCTCCGAATCACGGACTTCAATCGAACTGTCCGCGGAAACGTCCGCATAAATCGAAATGCACGGCTGAGACAGCGTGCTTGGAGCCTGCGCCATTCTGCTTGAACCGAGGGCGATAAGCGTGCCTCCGCTCATTGCAAAGGACTTGTCGTAATCCAGCGCCCCGTCAGCGCCGCTTGTGGGACCGAATACCACAAGCGTGCCTCCGCTCATGGAAATAGTTCCGTTGGAATCCACGCCGTCGCCGTCTGCATTGGCGGTAATGCTTCCTCCGGAAATTGAGATATACGGCGAGATTTCATCAGAATCGCTGTCGCTTGCATTAATTCCGTCATCGGACGCACGAAGGGTGATGGTGCCGCCGCTTATTTCGATCCCGCAGGCTTCAAGCCCCTCATAGCTTGTGCTGATGTTGATTTCGCCCTTTGTTATCGTAAGGATACCGTCGGCGTGTATTCCGTCATCGCCGGTTGCAAGCTGGAAGCTGCCGCCGTCTATATTTACAGTTCCGTTTGAATGAATGGTGTCGTCTGCGCAGTCAGCCGTAATGCTGCCTCCAGTGATATTCACGGAGCTGCCCGCTTTAAGACCTTTCATGCTTTCAGCCGATTTCCCATCGGAGCTTGTGAGGTCGCTGAAATCAAAGCCGCCGTTTCCATCGTGGAAATCCCCCCAGTGACCGCCGTCATTCGTGTGTTCGACTGTGGAGCTTCCGCCGCCCGTCGTCATCTCTATGGTGCCTCCTGAGATGTTGAGGTCTGTTTCCGCCTGTATTCCATCGTTGCCGCAGGTCAGTGACAAACTGCCTCCGGATATGGTGATATACCCCTTTTCAGGATTCGAAGAATTCGTTGATTTTATGCCGTCACAGCCGCTGTTTACCGTGATCGTGCCTCCTGCTGCAAGCAGGTAATCCTTTCCTATCATTCCGTCCTCAGCAGCAGTTACGTTTATCGTGCCACCACAGAGCTTCAGACCGTCCTTGCTCTTTATTCCGTCCTTGTATACGCCGTTGACGTTAAGCGTCCCGGTGCCGTTTATGACTATCGTATCCTGCGAAAAAAGCGCCGCCCCGGTGTCCTCGGCAGTTTCGGGGGAGTATCCCGTTCCGTCGGACAGGGTGTTTACGCTGCCACCCGCAAGCGTTATAGTCAGCTTGTCGGCTTTCCTGCAAAGTATCGCCGGTCCGTTGGGGCAGGTGAGCTCCAATCCCTCAAGAACAATGAAAACGTCATCGTCCTTGCCGCAGTCGATTATGAGCTGTCCGTCGCTGCATACTCCGCTCAGGTAATAGTACCCCGGATTAGTCAGCGTGATGACCGTGCCGTCCACTGAAATGCCGCTTCCTATGACCTCAGCGCCGCTCTCTGAGAACCTGACCGCGCTGCCCGATTTTGAAACAGGAGTCATATCCTTTTCGCTTACGGAGTGGTAGCTGGTAGTGACCTTTTCCGTGGAATCAGCAGTTTCAGTGTACTGTGCGGCAGAAATATCTTCTTCGGTGACTCCGCTTCCGGAAGTCCCCGGATTCCTGCTGCACCCGGTATTTACCGAAATTGCAATTGAACAAAGCGCCGCAAGCGCCCTAATGCCAGATCTCATAAAATCAATGCTCCTTAGTATTGCCAGAAAATCACAGTGTATCGCAGTTTTCGGGGAGGTTCCCGATGGAAATGGTCAAATTTCCGTTGCGTGCGCGCAGCTTATCGATCATTTCCTTTTCGCGGGAGGCGTCCTTTTCGGTTATCTCATATCGGAGGTCGAAAAGCGTCCCCATAGCGGTTGTCTTGACCTGAACCAGCTCAGCGCCGGAAAGGTACTCTTTGAATATATCGTCGAATATCCCGGTGTAATCGAGATTTTCGGGTATCGTGATCCTCAGCAGCTTTTTCTTAGCCGCGTTCCGGAAGCAGGGAATGAAGCTGAGCACGGCGAGCACGGCTCCGACGCATACGGCGATAAGCACTGCAAATCCGAGGTACCCCATTCCTGCCGCGATGCCAATGCACATAGTATAGAAGATGTAGCAGATATCCCTTGCAGAGCCGGGAGCCGAACGGAATCTCACAAGGTTGAACGCACCCATTACCGCGATTCCGGCGCCGACCGAGCCATTAACGAGCATTATCACCGCCTGAACAAGAGCTGGAAGTACGATGAGCGTTATCATCATGCTTCGGGAAGCGCGCTTATTTCCCAGCCGGTAAAGCAGAGCCGCCAGCAGCCCAAGTCCCAGCGATGAGACGGTGCAGAGGACTGCGGACAGCGGTGTAAGCCCGTCAGCGGAAATTATCGAATCAAACATTTATTTCACTCCGTATTGAAGAATTTTTTGAAAGAAGCCCGCTTCGGTATACAGCGCCGTATTTGGAGAAAGACCCGGGGTACAGCTCAAGCTCCGAGAGGATAGAAACAAGCTCCAGCGGAACGCCGGAGGCTGTCTTGATCTCCATTATACTGTGCGGCTGCCCGGGAATCTGTTTCCCGTTAGTCCCAAGCCGCGGGTCGAGCCCGTCAGTCCTGAACCGTACATTGCTGTCGAGCGTGAGCCGGAGTTCGCGGTCGTATTCAGAAAAAAAGGCGCGGCGGTCGTAGAACAGCGCCACGCGCGGTTTCAGAGAATATCTGTTTATAAGCCACTCGATTTCTGACAGCACCTGACGGTCGGTGTAATCTTCCTTTTCGGGGTACACCCCGGAATCCAGAAGCTCCATTGCTTCGCGGCAGGTGAGTTCCGCCCTGCGCTTGTATACGGTTCCGTCGAACTTTTTCTTGATCTCCAGAAAAACCGTGGAATCGTCAGTGGGAACACCGTAGGCTCTCAGCCGCAGCTTTTCCTTGTATATCGGCTTGTCGAGCGACGTCCTGATGAGGATATCATCGCTGCTGTCGCAGTAAAGGGAGCTTATCGTCTGACCAGAGTAGCTGTCCTCGCGCATAAATGCGGAGATACGGCGGAGCAGCTCAGTTTCTTTTTCCGCGGTCAGCAGATATTTTATCTCTGAACGTCTGAACGTATTTGCGTAAGCCACCAGATCACCGCCTGCATTTAATCATGATAAAATTATATATCACCAATGTGAAAATTATATGATAAATGCCAAAGTATTTCCGCCGCTTTGGGAAAATTATGTGTCAGTAAATTGTGCAAATTGCCGGAGCACATAAAAAACCCGCCGTATAGGAATACAGCGGGAATTCTGGGATATTACCTGATATCGCCTATATACATAGCGTCGCCGAAGGAGAAGAATCTGTATCTTTCCTGAACCGCAACTTCATAGGCGTGCAGCGTTTTTTCCCGTCCGAGGAACGCGCTGACGAGCATTATCAGCGTGCTTTCCGGCAGGTGGAAGTTTGTTATAAGCCCGTCTATCACCTTGAATTCGTAGCCGGGATAGATGAAGATTCCGGTGTCCTGCGTGAGGATCGGCGAAGAGGAGCCGGCAAGCGGCGCCGAGCCCTTATCCGCTTCGGTGGGGGCGAAAAGCTCCGGTTTGATTCCGGCTGCGGATTCCAGCGTGCGGCAGGAGGTCGTGCCCACTGAGATGACGCGTCCGCCGTTAGCCTTGCAGCGGCGTATCTTCTCGGCGGTTATCTCCGGCACGGAGTAGTGCTCAACGTGCATTTTGTGGTCGAGGATATTGTCCTCCTTTACCGGGCGGAAAGTTCCGAGGCCAACGTGCAGCGTAACGTAAGCGGTATCAACGCCCTTTTCCCGGAGATTAGTGAACACGTTTTCCGTGAAATGCAGTCCAGCGGTCGGAGCCGCCGCAGAACCTGTTTCGCGGCAGTATATCGTGTTGTAGCGGTCCTTGTCCTGAAGCTTCTCGGTGATGTATGGCGGCAGCGGCATCTGACCGATACGGTCGAGGATATCGAAGAAGTCGCCCTCAAACGAGAAGCGAACAAGCCGGTTGCCCTCGTTAACGATGTCAAGGATCTCGGCGGAAAGCCCCTCCGGGAAATCTACGACAGTGCCGGGCTTCAGGCGCTTTCCGGGATGCACGAGGGTCTCCCACTCAGTCAGACTGAGCCGCTTGAGCAGCAGGAACTCAACGTGGGCGCCGGTGCCGCGTTTGGTGCCGTATATTCTAGCAGGGAAAACCTTGCTGTCGTTCATGACCAGCAGGTCACCCGGACGAAGATACTCGCATATATTGTAGAAATGATCGTGGGTTATCTCGCCGGAGCTGCGGTCAATCGCCATCAGGCGCGAGCTGTCGCGGGGCTCCACCGGGGTCTGTGCGATGAGCTCCTCCGGGAGTTCATAGTTGAA
>CALBGD010000086.1 GCA_937893735.1 uncultured Clostridia bacterium
TAACGAGAAGAGCCTTTATGGTATCCATGGATCACTTCGCCTCCTTTGCTGATTCAGTGTTTTCAGGGTTTTCCATGCAGGCAGCGCGGGAGGGGCAGTTTGCACAGCCGAACTCCTTCTTGCTGATAGCCTTGCCCTTGGTTATCTTGTTCACAACAGCGATAAGCACGCCGAATACGAAGAATCCGCCGGCAGCCTGTGTGAAGAATGGAATGGAGTAATCCTGAAGGAACGGTATCTTGAAGCCGAGGAAGCTTCCGGAGCCGAGTATCTCGCGGACGGTGCCCATGCAGAACAGCGCGAGCGTAAAGCCGCCGCCCATTCCGATGCCGTCGAGCGCGGACTCGACAACGGTGTGCTTGCTTGCAAACATCTCCGCTCTGCCGAGAATGATGCAGTTTACAACGATGAGCGCAAGATAAGTGCCGAGCGCCGTGTACAGGTCGGGCAGGTATGCGTTCATCAGCATCTGGATTATGGTAACGAATCCTGCGATGATAACGATGTAGGCAGGAATGCGCACCTTATCGGGAATGACCTTGCGCAGTGCGGAAATCGCCATGTTGGAGCAGATAAGAACTATTGCCGCCGCAATACCCATGCTGAGCGCACGGGATACAGAGTCGGTAACGGCAAGGGTGGGGCAGGTTCCGAGAACCAGCACGAATACAGGGTTCTCCTTGATGAAGCCCTTTAACATAATGGAAAGCTTGCTCTGTTTCTCCATATTACTGAGCCTCCTTTACTGCGTCGAAAGCTGCTGCAACATCGTCAGCCGCTGTTCTTACAGCGTTCGTTGTGAATGTGCAGCCGGATAATACGAGGACGTCGTCGCTGATATTGCCAAGCTCCTGACCGGAATATCCGTTGGTGTAGGAGCTCTGGGATACTGCGTCGCCGTAATACTCGGTCTCGTTGTGGGACATTACCTTGAACTTTGCGATGGTTCCGTTTTCATCAACGACGTACAGAATGTTTACGGGTCCGCCGAATCCGAAGGTGGAAGTCGTCATTGCGTAGTACGTTGCGCCCTCGCTTGTGAAGCGGTATGCACCGTTGACGGAGGACTGTACTCCGGTGGGAACAAGCGTTGTTACCTCTGCGTCCTCGTACATCTTTACGATACGCTTTACCGCCTTTTCGCTTGCGGCATTGTAAGCGTCCGCCGCAGCCGTCTTGACCGCCTCAACAGCGGAAGCGTCCTCAGAAGCAGCGTCGTCAAAGGACTTGAAGCCGACATAGTTGCCGAATGCGTCCGTAACGTAAGCGACCTTATCAGCGACCATTGCATAGCCGGTGCGGTTCGTGCTGACATACAGACCGTCGGAAGCCTCCTCGACCTTGCAGGCACCGGTGTTGTCGAGAGAAGAGGGCAGCATTTCGCCGATAGCGTCAGCAGCCATCTGGTCGTCGGTAAGCTCGCCTGCTGCAACGTCTGCAACTGCGAACAGCGCGGTGTATGCGTCGGTTATCGCGTTCTTGAACGCCGTGGAGGAGTATGTTACTCCGGAGACCAGCTCAACGCCGGAGAGCGCGGAATCCTGACCGATGTAGCTTGCGGGATATTCCTCGCCGAAGTTCTTGGTTTCGGCGTAGTTTGTCAGGACGATGTTCTTTATCACGCCGTCCGTGCCGATACCAACGGAGATCCCCATAGGGGATTCGCTGTACTGGGAGGTGGTTTCAAGGGTAACGACATAGCCTAAGCCGTTCTTTTCCTGATAGATGCCCTTTACTGTTTCGGGCGCGTCGGCGGCGGGCTCGAGCTCGTCGAAGCCGTCAGCGCCGGGCAGCGCCTCCGCAAAGGAGCCCTGAACGGCATTTGCGTTGTTTTCCGCAATGATAGGCGCGGTGACATAATTGACCGCGGAAAGAGCCAGCGTAACAACGAGGCAGATAACTACCAGCGCGATGACGCTCTTTACTGAATCATTCATGCCTTAGCACCTCCAAATGGTTTTGTTCTTGTCCATCTCTCGATATATGGAGTGAGGATATTCATAAGCAGTATGGAGAAGGAAACGCCCTCGGGATAGCTGCCGAATACACGGATAAGAACAGTGATAAGTCCGCAGCCTACGCCGAAGATCACCTTGCCCCACGCGGTGTTGGGGGTAGTGGCGTAATCAGTAGCCATGAAGAATGCGCCGATGAACAGACCGCCGGAAAGTATCTCGGCAACGGGGTCCTGACCCAGAACAAGGGAGAACAGGAATACTGTCGCGATGAACACTACCGGAGTATGCCATGTGATAACTCCGCGGACGATAAGGTAGATACCGCCGATGAGCAGAGCCAGTGCGCAGGTCTCGCCGAGCGCGCCGCCGCACTGGCCAAGGAACAGGTCAAGGTATGTAGGCAGCGTGCCCTCCTGACCGCTGAGCACGCCGAGGGGCGTTGCGCCGGAAACTATATCGGCATTCTGTGGGAATACCGCAGCAGTCATTGTGCCGCTGAAAGAAAGCAGCAGGAAAATTCTTGCGGTGATAGCCGGGTTAGCAAAATTCTGACCGATACCGCCAAACAGGCACTTTACCACGATTATCGCGAATACAGCGCCGAGGGCCGCCTGCCACAGCGGGATAGTAGCCGGAAGATTCAGCGCAAGAAGAAGTCCGGTGACAGCGGAGGAAAGATCTCCTACGGTCTGCTCCTTCTTGCAGATAAGGTTGAATACGAATTCAGAGAGCATTGCCGCTATCACACAGGTGAGGATAACGAACAGGCTGCTTATTCCGAAGATGATCACCGAAGCAACGGCGGCGGGAAGCAGCGCGATAAGCACGTCCAGCATGATGGAGCGTGTCGTGCGGGGAGTGTATATATGCGGAGAAGAAGTAACAGTTAATTTACTCATTTCTTTCCCTCCTGTGGTTTGTAGTTTCTTAACATAGCCTTGGACAGCTTATTTCTCTGTACAAGAGGCTGACCTGTCGGACAGACGTAAGCGCAGCAGCCGCACTCCATGCAGAGGTTCACCTTGAGCTTCCTGAGCTCCTCGCAGTCGCCGTCCCTGAACGCCTTGGACAGAGCAACGGGGTTGAGGTGCAGCGGGCAGTGTGAAACGCAGTTTCCACAGCGAATGCAGGCGGTCTGCTTCTTGGGCTGTGCGTCCTTTTCGTTGAGCGCGATTATCGCGTTGGTGTTCTTGATGATAGGGCAGTTGGTATCAGGAACGGCAATTCCCATCATGGGGCCGCCGTAGAGTATCTTGCCGGGCTCCTCCTTGAAACCGCCGCAGAAATCTATCAGGTCCTGAATGGAGGTGCCGATGGGCACGATGACGTTCTGGGGATTCTTTACCGCGCTGCCGTCGACAGTCACGCACTTCTCAACGAGAGGCATACCGGTCTTGCAGTACTTTGCGAGGCAGGCGAGGGTGGTGCAGTTCATTACAACAGCGCCTGCGTCCAGCGGGAGCTTGCCCTCGGGAACGACTGCGCCGGTGGTGTGGTATATCAGCACCTTTTCACCGCCCTGCGGATATAAGCTCGGAAGAGGCTTGACGGTAACGCAGGGGTCTGCCGCCGCAAGCTCGTTCATCTTTGCGATGCACTCGGGCTTGTTCTTCTCGATGCCTACGATGATGTTCTTCACCTTAAGGAACTTTTCGAGGAGCGCGAAGCCCTCCTTTATCCAGTCGGCTTCATCAAGCATTGTTCTGGTGTCGCTGGTGATGTACGGCTCGCACTCGGCGCCGTTGATAACGACTGCCTTTATGCGGGAAAGATCGTCTATCTTCAGCTTTACCGCGGTCGGGAAGCCCGCGCCGCCCAGTCCTACAAGTCCGCTTGCCTTTACGGCTTCGATAAAGTCCTCATAGGTATCAAGCTTCGGAGGCTTTACCGCCTCGGACACCTTCATCTCGCCGTCGGATTCAATGGTGATAGCGTTCACATTGTTTCCGGAGCTTACAAGAATGGTGTCGATCTTCTTTACCGTACCGGAGACGCTCGCGTGGACAGGCGCGCTTACAAAGCCCCCTGCGGTCGCGATAACATCGCCGATATCAACATGATCCCCGACTTTTACAGCGGGAACGGCAGGCGCGCCGATGTGCATGACAACGGGTATCGTCACGGATTTCGGTGCAGGCATTTTGACTGCCGCCATCTGCGCGGTGTTCTTCCTGTGCGGAACATGCGCGCCTTTGAGCATGAATAGTGGCATTTCATCTAACCTCACATTCGCATTTATAATAGTTGTGTCCTTTTTACTCAAAAGGCATACTATAATCAGTATATATCATGAGAGGTGCTTTGTCAACACCTCTCAACATATATCGCCAGTTTTTTGTGAATAAAAAATTTTCCATGGGACTGAGCGGTATTCAGTCGATGATGAGCTCTGCAAAGCCGTCCGTGCACTCGTAGCTTCCGCCCGGGAGCACCCATATTGCTTCGATGTTATCCATCTTTGAAAGGAGCGCCCGTCCGTCGGATATCGTCATGTTGAACAGCGCGGTGGAAAGCGCGTCCGCCATTCCGCTGTCCGCGCAGAGTATGGACACGGAATCGAAGTTGTTCAGCGGCATGAGCGTATCCGGGTCGATGATGTGGTGATAGCGCACGCCGTCAACCTCGTAATACCGCTGGTAGTTTCCGCTGGTGACAAGAGCCATTCCGTTGAGCTTCAGGCGCACGATATACGGCTTCTCGCTGTCGGCGGTGTCGGGATTCTGTATGCCTGCCGCCCAGTCGGAGCCGTCGCCCTTGGTGCCGATGGTCCGGACGTTTCCTCCGATGTTGATGGTGTAGCCGCTTTCTATGCCCTCGTCCATAAGGAGCTGAGCGGCTCTTTCAACGGCGTATCCCTTTGCCGACGCGCCCAGATCCAGCGACATTTCCGGGTCGTCAAGGTAAACAGTTCCGGCGTCCCTGTCTATGATGAGCTTATCAATATCGCAGTGCTCTGAGGCTTCCATCAGCGCATCCATGGGCGGGAGCTCGGCGGTCTCCGGGTCGCTTATTCCGGCCTCGCGGTACTTGTGCCATATCGACAGCACGCTTCCCATGGCGATGTTGCACTTTCCGTCCGTGGCGGCGCACATTTCCTTGGAGAATTCCAGCAGGCTTATGAGCTTTTCGTCCACCTTTACCGGCTCTATGCCGGCATTCTTGTTGATGGTGCGGACATTGTTCACGCCTTCATAGCTGTGGTAAATGTCGGTGAGCTGGTGGTATTCTTCCAGCAGTGAGTACACCTTTTCGCAGTTCTGCGTGAAAGTCTCCTCGTCCACATCGTAGCCCACTATCTGGGTCACGGTGTCAAAGAATTCAAGGTACGCCTTGGAATAACGGGTCTTTTCCGGCATGGCGCTGCAAGCGGAAAGGTTTATGGCAGCAGCGATCACAAGAAACACGCTTATCGCTTTCAGGATCATACTTCTGTGCATTGAAAAACTCCTATTCAATCAAAAAGATGAGGGGCAATACAGCCTCTCATCTTCTTGCGTCGTATCAGAACTGTCAGTTATGCTGAGATAATCAGCCTACAAGACCCATAGCCTTTACAACTGTCTCGATCATGCCGCCTACGCTCATTGTGCAGCCAGCCTTGAGAGTCTCGTCAGTTGTAACAACGTGGCCGTTGTCAGTGGTCTCAGTGGGGATAGCGGAGATCTCGTCTGCGGTCTTGCCGGTTACGAAGGTCTCGAAAGCCTGATCCTGCTCGAACCACTCAGCGGAGATAGCGGAAGCGCTTCTCATGCCGTACTCGTCCTTCTTCTCTCTCTTGGTCTTGATCTCAGCGGTGGTATCGGAAGTGATCTCGCCAGCGTCGTCAAATGTTACCTTAGGCTGAACCTCATCGTAGCATACTGCTGCGAGCTTGCCGTCAGCGTCAACTGCAACTGCTGCGAAAGAAGTGTACATTGCTGCTGTGCCGTCCTCGCCGTCCTCAGCGGAAGCTGTTGCGGAGTCAACGGAAGTGGAGCAGGTAAGTGCGAGTGTAGCGTCGCCTGTGAAATCAGCTGCGCTGTCATCGTTGCAAGCCTTTACGGTAGCGCTGATGAAATCGCTGATGCTCATTGTGCAGCCAGCCTTGAGGGTCTCATCGGTGGTAACAACACCGTGCTCGTTGGTCTCTACCGGGATAGCAGCAACCTCGTCAGCGGTCTTGCCAACAACATAAGCCTCGAAAGCCTCAGCCTGCTCATACCACTCCTTGCCGATAGCGGAAGCAGCCTTCATGCCGTATTCCTCAAGCTTCTCCTTCTTGGACTTGAAAGTCATGGAAGCAGCGTCCTCGGGAACCTCGCCGTCCTCGATTGCCATCTTGTTCTGTGCTACATCGATTTTGCAGGAAACGATCTTTCCGTCAGCGTCGAGAATTACTGCTGCAACGGTAGCGTCAACCTGTGCGTTGCCGGCGGAAGAGGAGGCGGTAGATGTAACTACGCCCATACCGAGCTTGTTAGCGCCTGTGCTTGTGCCTGCGTTGGAGCTGGTCTCAGTTGTGCCGGCACAAGCACAGGCGCTAACAAGCTCGGTATGGGCGTAGTTACA
>CALBGD010000087.1 GCA_937893735.1 uncultured Clostridia bacterium
GCGCGACAGCGAAGCAAGGCTGTCGTGGTCGGTTATGGCAAGGCAGCGGACATCGTTCCTGTCCGCCTGACGGATAACATCGGATATCCCGAGTGAGCCGTCTGAAATAGTTGTGTGGCAATGTAGATCTGCTTTCATTTAGTCACCTCGTCTGTATATCGGACCGGCGAACCGGCTGTGGGGGACATTTTGACTTGCTTTATGCACATACGCTATTAAATATTATATCACTTTTCGCATTTTAATGCAAGTGCTTTTTTATCATTTTACCAAACTATCACACAAAAGTGTCGAAATTCTGACCTTTGCAAAAAAAAACGGCAAAAATCGCTGATTATAATTTACCTGCAATATTTAGTGCTTCATAAATTGCGCGTTTATTCCCCTTGCTTTTTTTGTGGAATTGTGATATACTAAAAAGGATAATGCAGTTTTATGCTCTTTGTGAGGCATGACTGCGGTAAACAGGAGAGGCATAGATGGCAAAGGAAAACAATTACAACGATCTGGTATCGCTGAAGGGTCCTGACCAGGTGCGCCTGCGCCCGGGGGTAATTTTCGGCTCCGACAGCGTGGACGGCTGCCGGCATTCGGTTTTCGAGATCATCTCGAACTCGATAGACGAGGCGCGCGAGGGCTACGGCAAGCGCATAATCATCACGCTCCATGCGGATAAGTCGATAACCGTAGAGGACTTCGGACGCGGTATCCCGATAGATTTCAACAAGGCTGAGGACAAGTACAACTGGGAGCTTGCGTTCTGCACGCTGTATGCAGGCAGCAAGTACAACAACAATTCCGGCGGAAACTACTCGTTCGCTCTCGGTCTGAACGGACTGGGACTCTGCGCAACGCAGTTCTCCAGCGAATACATGGAGGTAGAGAGCCGCAGGGGGCAGTGGAATTACTCGCTGCGCTTTGAAAAGGGCTTCAACGTGACCCCCGATGAGCGCGGATTCAAGAAATCCCGCGGGGACGGCTCCACCGGAACCAAAATCACATGGAAGCCCGACCTGGAGGTTTTCACGGATATCGACATCGGCGCTGATTACCTCGCGGATATCCTGCGCAGGCAGGCGATAGTCAACGACGGCGTTGAGCTGGTATTAAAGGACGAACATGAGGACGGCACGTTCACCGAGCAGATATTCTGCTACGAAAACGGAATCAAGGATTACCTGCTGGAGGTAGTCGGCGACAAGTCCATGACGACCCCGCAGTACTGGACGGCGGAGCGTCAGGGCCGCGACCGCGAGGACAAGGACGAGTACAAGCTGAAAATGAACGTTGCATTCACGTTCAGCAAGGAAGTCCAGTTCATTGAGCACTACCACAATTCAAGCTGGCTGGAGCACGGCGGAAGCCCGCAGAAAGCGCTCCAGAAGGCGTTTCTGTCCCAGATAGACGGCTACCTGAAAAACGGAAACAAGTACAATAAGGGCGAAAAGAGCATAAAGTGGGAGGACGTTGAGGACTGCCTCGTGTTCATTTCCAACAACTTTTCGACCCAGGCAAGCTACGAAAACCAGACGAAAAAGGCGATAAACAACGAGTTCATCACCGAGGCAATGACCGAGTGGCTGAAGCACCAGCTCGAGGTGTATTTCCTTGAAAACCCGGACGAAGCCGTAAAGATAGGCACGCAGGTGCTGATAAACAAGCGCTCCCGCGAGAACGCCGACAAGGTGCGCCAGAGCACGCTCCAGAAGCTGACGGGCAGCATCGACCTCACAAATCGTATAGACAAATTCGTTGACTGCCGCAGCAATTGTAGAGGGCGACTCGGCGCTGGGTTCCGTAAAGCTCGCCCGGGACGCGGAGTTTCAGGCGGTGATTCCGGTGCGCGGAAAGATACTGAACTGTCTTAAAGCAAGCTACGACAAGATATTCAAGAGCGAGATAATCACTAATTTAATAAAGGTTCTTGGCTGCGGCGTGGAGGTAAAGACCAAGGCGAACAGGCAGCTTTCAACATTCAACCTTGATAATCTCCGCTGGAATAAAATCGTTATATGCACCGATGCCGACGAGGACGGATTCCAGATCCGCACGCTTATCCTTACGATGATACAGGAGCTGTGCCCCACGCTTATCGAAAAGGGCTATGTCTACATCGCGGAATCCCCGCTGTACGAGATAACCACCAAGGAGCGCACCTACTTCGCCTACACAGAGCCGGAGAAAACCAAGATACTCGGCATGATAGGCGAGAATAAGTACTCCATTCAGCGAAGCAAAGGTCTCGGTGAGAACGACCCTGACATGATGAGCCTCACCACAATGAATCCCGAAACGCGCCGTCTGATAAAGGTGAATCCCACGGACGTTGAAGCGACCCGCGAGATGTTCGACGTGCTCCTCGGCAACAATCTGGAGGGGCGCAAGCGCTTCATCAAGGAAAACGGAAGTAAGTATCTTGCCGCCGCTGATATAAGCTGATCCGGATACTGATTCAGAATTAAGACAACAGAGGAAGTATAGATTTGAAGAAAAACACTCCAAAAAAGCAGCCGAAGCGCTTCAGCTCCTCAATGTCGGGAGCATATATCGAGGGCAGCGGCATAGTCGAGCAGAAGGATATAGTCAGCACGCTTGAAGAGAACTATATGCCCTATGCGATGAGCGTTATAGTCAGCCGAGCGCTCCCGGAGATAGACGGCTTCAAGCCCTCTCACCGGAAGCTGCTGTATACGATGTATAAGATGGGGCTCCTTACCGGAAGCCGCACCAAATCTGCGAATATCGTGGGTCAGACCATGCGGCTGAACCCCCACGGTGATGCGGCAATTTACGAAACCATGGTAAGACTAGCCCGGGGAAACGAGGCGCTTCTGCACCCCTACGTTGACAGCAAGGGCAATTTCGGCAAGGCGTATTCCCGCGATATGGCTTATGCGGCTTCGCGATACACCGAGGCGAAGCTGGAGCCGATAAGCGGCGAGCTCTTCGCCGAGATAGACAAGGACGCCGTGGACATGGTGCCGAACTACGACAACACCATGCTGGAGCCCAGCCTTTTCCCGGTAAGATACCCGGCGGTGCTGGTGAACAACAACTTCGGACTTGCGGTATCCATGGCGAGCAATATCTGCTCGTTCAATCTCAGCGAGATCTGCGAGACCACCATCGCGCTGATGAAGGACCCGGAGCACGACGCGCTTTCCACGCTGAAAGGTCCGGATTTCCCGGGAGGCGGCTATATCGTCTATGACGAGGCCGAAATGAACAAGATCTACCGCACGGGAATGGGCGCCGTAAAGGTCAGGGCGGTGTATAACTACGACCCGGATTCCCGCTGTATCGAGGTAACTCAGATACCGCCGACCACCACCATCGAGGCGATAATCGACAAGGTGGTGGAGCTGGTAAAGGACGGAAAACTCAAGGAAATATCCGATGTCCGGGACGAGACCGACCTTTCCGGTCTGCGGCTTGCGTTCGACCTGAAAAAGGGGCAGGACCCCGACGCGGTGATGAACAAGCTGTTCAGGCTCACGCCGCTTCAGGATAACTTCAACTGCAACTTTAACGTACTCATAAACGGAAGCCCGCGCGTCATGGGCGTGTACGAGATACTGAACGAGTGGACGATATTCCGGCGCGGCTGCGTAAAGCGCCGGGTTGCTTTCGACCTGAAAAAGAAGAAAGAGAAGCTCCACCTGCTGAACGGTCTCAAAAAGATACTGCTCGACATCGACTACGCGATAAAGCTTATCCGCGAGACCGACGAGGAAGCCGAGGTAGTGCCTAATCTTATGATAGGCTTCGGGATAGACGAGGTTCAGGCGGAATATGTTGCAGAAATAAAGCTGCGCCACATCAACCGCGAATATATCCTCAAGCGCACGCAGGAGACCGCAGACCTCGAAAAGGAAATCGCGGATATGGAGGATATCCTCGGGAATGAAAAGCGCGTCAACAAGCTGATAATAGACGAGCTGCGCGACATCTCGAAGAAATACGGTCAGCCGCGCCGCACGATGTTCCTCTATGACGTTGAGGAATCCGCAGATATCGCGGAGGAGCCGGTCAAGCTCGGTCCGGTGAACATCTTCCTGACCCGCGAGGGATATTTCAAGAAGATAACGCCGCAGTCGCTGCGCATGAGCAATCAGCACAAGCTGAAAGAAAACGACGAGGTGATCCTTGCCCGGGAGGTCAGCGGAAACGCAGAGCTGCTGTTCTTTACTGACAAACATCAGGTCTACAAGACGCGCTGCACCGATTTCGACGAGACCAAGGCGAGCGCCATGGGCGACTATATCCCGGCGAAGCTCGGATTCGACGACGGCGAGAGCATACGCTTCCTTGCGGTGACGGAGGATTACAGTGAAACGCTGGTGATGTTCTTCCGCAACGGAAAATGCGCGAAGGTGCCGCTTTCCAGCTACGAGACCAAGACAAGGCGAAAGAAGCTTTCCGGAGCCTACTCCGACCTGTCGGAGCTTGTGGGAATGTTCCTGATAAAGGGCGAGGCGGATTTCGTGCTGAGTTCCACGGCGGGAAAGGCGCTGGTGTTCAATACCGCGCTGGTGCTGCCAAAGGCTGCGCGTGACACTCAGGGAGTTCAGGTAATGCGCCTTACCAAGGCGGAGCTCTCCGGAGCCTATCCGGTTGAAAACAGCGGCGTAAAGGATATCGAAGCGCTGCGCATAAAGACCATTCCCTCCGCGGGAACGGCGACAGACGAGGACATTGATCAGCTCACGCTGATGTGATTTGGAGGACATAAAATGCTTACAGATATTGAAATAGCACAGCAGGCAAAGATGAAGAAGATAACCGAGATCGCGGCAAATCTCGGCATTGAGGAAGAGGAGCTGGAGCCCTATGGACACTACAAGGCGAAGCTCTCCCAGAAGCTGTTCAACAGGCTGGCAGATAAGCCGGACGGAAAGCTGATACTTGTAACTGCCATCAACCCGACCCCCGCAGGCGAGGGAAAGACCACCACGTCCGTGGGTCTCTGCGAGGCAATGAACAAGACCGGCAGAAAGGCGATACTCGCACTGCGCGAGCCGTCTCTCGGCCCGGTATTCGGAATCAAGGGCGGCGCGGCAGGCGGCGGTTATTCTCAGGTAGTCCCCATGGAGGACATCAACCTGCACTTCACCGGAGATATGCACGCGATAACGGCGGCAAACAACCTTCTTGCAGCGCTGATGGACAACCATATCCAGCAGGGGAATGCGCTCGGTATCGATGTCCGCAGGATACTGTTCAAGCGAGTTCTGGACATGAACGACAGAGCCCTCCGCAACTGCGTTATCGGCATGGGCGGCAAGGTCAACGGAATTCCCCGCGAGGATCACTTCCAGATTACCGTTGCCAGCGAGATAATGGCTATCCTCTGCCTTGCAACGGATCTTGAGGACTTAAAGGAGCGACTTGGCAATATTCTGGTTGCCTACACCTATTCCGGCGAGCCGGTATTTGCGCGCGACCTCCACGCTGTCGGCGCAATGACCGCGCTGCTCAAGGACGCCATCAACCCGAACCTCGTGCAGACCCTCGAGGGCAATCCCGCGCTTGTCCACGGCGGTCCCTTCGCGAATATCGCTCACGGCTGCAACTCCGTGAGAGCGACAAAGCTTGCAATGAAGCTCAGCGACTACACCATCACTGAGGCAGGCTTCGGCTCTGATCTCGGCGCTGAAAAGTTCTTCGACATCAAGTGCCGCTACGCTGACCTGAAGCCAGACTGCACTGTGCTTGTGGCGACTATCCGTGCGCTGAAGTACAACGGCGGCGTTGCAAAGCCCGACCTCACCAAGGAGAACGTTGAAGCTCTTGAAAAGGGAATCGTGAACCTCGGCGTGCATATCGAGAACCTGAAGAAGTTCGGCGTTCCGGTAGTTGTTGCCATCAACCATTTCTACACCGATACGGACGCTGAAATTGCCGTAGTTAAGGATTACTGCGAGAAGCACGGCGCAAAGGTCGCTTTCTCCGATGTGTTCCTCAAGGGCGGCGAGGGTGGAATCGAGCTCGCAAACGCAGTCGTAGAGACCATCGAGAGCACCAAGAGCGAGTACAAGCCGCTCTATGACGAGAAGCTCACCGTTAAGGAGAAGCTGGATATCATCGCAAAGGAGATATACCGCGCTGACGGCGTTGATTTCACTCCCAAGGCGGCAAAGGCGCTCAAGGAGATAGAAGCGCTCGGTCTGGACAGAGTTCCGGTGTGCGTTGCAAAGACACAGTACTCCCTCTCTGACGACCCCGCAAAGCTCGGCAAGCCGGAGCATTTCAGGATAACCGTCAGCGACGTAAGGGCTTCCGCAGGCGCGGGATTTGTGGTTGTCTATACCGGCGACGTTATGGTAATGCCGGGTCTGCCGAAGGTTCCCGCCGCTGACAATATCGACGTTGACGCAGACGGAAAGATCACAGGTCTGTTCTGATGGAAGAATACGTTGAGTACACCTCGAACAGCCCGGAGGACACCGCGCGTATCGCCGCTGAGATAGCGTCACAGCTCCGGGCGGGGGATATAATCCTCTATGAAGGGGACATGGGCGCCGGCAAGACTACTTTTACCAAGGGGCTTGCCGCGGCTCTCGGCATAACCGACCCGGTGACCAGCCCGACCTTCGCGCTGGTGAACGAGTACACCGAGGGCAGACTGCCGCTGTTCCACTTTGACCTCTACCGGATAGACAGCTATGACGACCTGTACGCCATCGGGTTCCTTGATTACCTTGACCGGGGCGGAATAATCGCGGCTGAATGGAGCGAGAACATCGAGGGTCTGGAGCAGGAGCTTTCCGGCGACAGCACCCGCACCATACTGAAGATACGCATTGAGAAATCCGGCGAGAGCGAGCGGCGCATAAAGGTCAGCGGACATATCGTCTGCCCGCTGTGCGGCAGTAACGAGGTATCCCGCTCTACCGTAAGGCAGACCGGGGAAGTCGTCCGTATCTGCGAGGGCTGCGGGGCGCTCTGGACGGAGCCGCGCATTTCCGCAGAAAACGCGGACACGTTCACGCACTATATGGAAAGCCGCGGTATGAAGCCCTACTGGAACGAGCTTGAAAACAAGACGTATTTGTGATACGCTGAGGGAGTGATAAGATGATTTTAGGCATAGACAGCTCTGCGATAAGCGCAGGCTGCGCGCTGATGGACGATTCCGGCAGGATAATCGCAGAGCAGTTTCTGAACACGAAGCACACGCATTCCCAGACGCTTCTTCCGATGATAGAGAGCATGATGAAGTGCGCGGGAGTTTCCATCGCCAATCTTGACGCAGCAGCTGTGACTGTGGGTCCGGGGTCTTTCACAGGGCTCCGCATAGGCGTTTCCACCGTCAAGGGAATGTGCTACGGGGCGGGGAAGAAGGGCGTTCCCGTTTCCTCGCTGGAGGCGATAGCATACAACTTCCCGGGCATAGACGGCACGATTGTATGCTGTATGGACGCACGCTGCGGTCAGGTCTACAATGCAGTTTTCCGCAGCGAGGGCGGAGTTATCACCCGCCTGTGCGCCGACCGCGCGATTCGTCTGGAGGAGCTCGCCAAGGAGCTTGGATCCATGTCCGGAAGGATAATTCTCGCAGGTGACGGAGCGGAGCTTGCTCATAAGTCCACGGAGGAAAAATACGAGCTTGCGCCATACCCGCTGAGATTCCAGCGCGGCAGCGGAGTCTGCTTTGCGGCGCAGGGCAGGGAGCTTATCGACCCGGCGGCGCTCATGCCGAGCTATCTCAGGCTGCCTCAGGCGGAGCGCGAGAGACTGGCGCGCGAGGGAAAGGCGGTTTCGGAATAACTTTTAATTACTGACAAAAGGAGAATTTGTTTGACTAACTTTACATCGGCTATTGTTCGTTGACCGGGAGGTCTGCGGTCAGCATTCCTCCCGGCGTTCTGACTTAACTTCGGACGAACGTATGGAGGACAAAAAATGAACCGTGAAAATAAGAGAAAGCTTTACGAAAAGGGATATTATAAGACTCACCCGTGCAATGAGGTATTCACCTGCCGCGTATGCGGGAGAACCGTGGTGCCGGAGGGCGCGGGAAGCGGCCACAGAAATCACTGCCCGAACTGCCTATCAAGCCTGCACGTCGATAACGAGCCGGGCGACCGCGCTTCCGACTGCGGAGGGATAATGGAGCCTGTTGCAGTCTGGGTCAGGAAGAGCGGAGAGTGGGCGATAATACACCGCTGCCGGCGCTGCGGAGCGTTTTCAAGCAACCGCACAGCCGCCGACGATAATCCCATGAAGCTGATGAGCATAGCGCTGAAACCGCTGTGCGAGCCGCCGTTCCCGATAGAGCGCATAGAGGAGCTGACCGCGCTTATGGGCGGCGAGGGCTCGATGAAATAAACGGTAAATTGTTCATGAGAGCGCTGCGCTTGCGGCGCTCTTTTTTTGAAATAATCAAAAAAGCTATTGACCAAAGCAAAGATTTGTTGTATAATAAGAATATATTCATTTGAAAAGAGGTATCAGTGATGATAGCTATCGGTTCAGATCACGCCGGCTATGCGCTCAAGTGTGAGATCATCAAGCACCTGGAAGAAAAGGGCATTGAGTTCATCGACTGCGGCTGCAGCGGCGAAAGCGTTGATTATCCGGATATTGCTGAAAAGACCTGCGCAAAGGTTGTTTCCGGCGAAGCTGACAAGGGCATTCTTATATGCGGTACCGGCGTCGGCATTTCCATTTCTGCGAACAAGATAAATGGAATACGCGCTGCGCTCTGCGGCGACTGGTATTCCGCAAAATACACCCGCCTGCACAACGACGCGAATGTTCTGTGCATGGGCGGCAGGGTTATCGGCGCAGGTCTTGCGATCGAGATAACCGATATATTCCTTGAAACCGAATTTGAGGGCGGACGCCATGCGCGCCGCGTTGAAAAGATAATGAAGCTGGAGGAAAAGTAATAATGAGTAACGTAATCGTCTGCGATCACCCGCTGGTTCAGCACAAGATCTCCCTTCTGCGCGATAAGAACACCGGCGCGAAGGAATTCCGCGAGCTGGTTCAGGAGATAGCAATGTTCATGTGCTATGAGGCAACACGCGATCTCCCGTTGAAGCAGGTTCAGATCGAGACTCCGCTGGGTCTGGCTGATTCCAACATCATCAGCGGCAGAAAGGTCGCTTTCGTTCCGATAATGAGGGCTGGCCTCGGCATGATGGAGGGCGCTCTGGCGCTGGTTCCTGCGGCTAAGGTGGGTCACATCGGTCTTTACCGCGACGAGGTGAACGGCAACACCACGCACGAGTATTACTGCAAGCTCCCGTTTGATATCGCAAACCGCGAGGTCATCATTCTTGATCCTATGCTTGCAACTGGCGGTTCCGCTATCAAGGCTATCAACATTGTAAAGAATGCAGGCGCAAAGCAGATCAAGTTCATGTGCATCATCACCTGCCCGGAGGGCGTCAAGGCAGTTCAGGAGGCTCACCCTGACGTTGACATCATCACCGGCGCTATTGATAAGGGACTTAACGAGGATCTCTATATAGTTCCCGGAATCGGCGACTGCGGCGACAGACTTTACGGCACCAAGTAATTAAAACAGAGATAGAAAAGCGTCCTGAATGGGGAATAAACACTGCCTGCCGCGTTCTGCGCGGCGGGTCGGCTGTGCCCTGTCCAGGACTTTTTGTGCATAATTTATGAAAATGCGTTACATGGCATAGCTGCGCGGTTTGCGCTTGTCAACGGTAATTCCGCACAAATTTTCGTGTTTGTTTTCTACTATTCAAAAATAGCATATTACCGATAATGGGTTGACTTATACAAGAAAAAGTGCTATTATAGATATAATGCTACTAGATATAGAACATGAAGCGCAATATATCGAGTATTAGATATATTGCTTTGCTAAATGAAAGGAATGTCAGAGGGTAATGATACGGGTCATAAAGAAAGACAACACCAAGGAAGAATTCAACGTTCAGAAGGTGGTGAACGCGGTAAACAAATCAGCCACCAGGGTGATGTATACCTTTAAGCCCGAGGAAATTGACTTTATCTGCAAGTTCGTTACGGAAAAGGCGGAAGCTCTCGGAACTGATGAAATAACCATCGCGCAGATGCACAACATCGTTGAGGGCGCGCTGGAGGCGACAAATCCCGCCGTTGCCAAGAGCTACAAGGACTACCGCAACTATAAGCAGGATTTCGTAAGTATGCTGGACGAGGTTTACAAGAAGAGCCAGTCCATCATGTA
>CALBGD010000088.1 GCA_937893735.1 uncultured Clostridia bacterium
CTATCAGTGAAAAGGTATCTTATATCAAGGGTCTTGCAGAGGGTCTTTCTCTCGACGAAACCACCAAGGAGGGCAAGATACTTGCCGCTGTCATTGATGTTCTCGGCGATATCGCTGAAAATCTCAATGAGGTCGATGAAGAGCTGGACGATGTTGCAGACGTTGTAACAGACCTTGAGGAGAGCGTATGCGACCTTGAGGACGAGGTTTACGGCACTGAGGACGAGGACGAAGACGACTACGATGACGACGAAGACTTTGAAGATGACCTCGACGGAATGTACGAGACGACCTGCCCCAACTGCGGCAACACGATCCGTTTTGACTACGACCAGGCTCAGAACAATACGCTGGATTGTCCTAACTGCGGCTCCCATCTTGAGTTCGAACTCGATGAGGACGACGCTGACTGATCCAAAGCAAAGGTAAAACCAAGCGGCGGGTGACCTCAGGGTCATCTGCCGTTTTTGTTTAAAGGAGTTAATATGAGCTGGAAAGATAATCTGATAAAGATAGAGCCATATGTCGCAGGCGAACAGCCGGACAAGACTGATTTCATCAAGCTGAACGCGAACGAGAACCCGTACCCGCCCGCTCCGGGGGTTCTCCGTGCGATAGAGCAGTTCCGCGGGGGAAGCCTGAAAAAGTACCCGGACGCGAACGCAAGGCCGCTTGCGGAGGCTCTCGCGAAGAGATTCGGGCTGAAAAGGGAGAACGTGTTCCTCGGCAACGGCTCGGACGACGTCCTGGCGCTGTGCTTCCGGGCGTTCTTCAACTCGGACAGGCCGGTGATATATCCGGACATTACATACTCATTCTACCCGGTTTGGTGCGATATGCTCCGCATTCCGTATGAGACCATTCCGGTGGACGCTGATTTCAACATCAACGCGGCGGACTACAAGCGCCCGAACGGCGGAGTTGTCATCGCGAATCCGAACGCTCCGACAAGCATCGGCAGGGGTCTGGATTTCATGCGGGAGATACTGGACGCAAATCCGGACAGCGTAGTTATCTCGGACGAGGCTTATGTTGATTTCGGCGGGACTTCTGCGGTGCCTCTGTTAAAGGAATACGAGAACCTGGTGGTAGTTCAGACATTCTCCAAGTCGCGCTCTATGGCGGGCATGAGGATAGGCTACGCGCTGGGCAATGCGGACATAATCTCGGCGCTGTTTGCGGCAAAGGACAGCTACAATTCCTACCCGCTGGACAGCGTTGCGATAGCGGCCGGCGTTGCCTCCGTGGAGGACGAGGGGTACTTCCGTGCGACCGTGCAGAAGGTCGTGGCGACCCGCGAGAGGCTCACAAAGGAGCTCCGCGCGATGGGATTCGACGTGAAGGACAGCAGCACGAACTTCCTGTTTGCAGAGCATCCGGAATTCCGCGCAAAGGATATTCAGGAGTTCCTGAAAACCAAGGATATCTATGTGCGGTACTTCTCAAAGAAGCGCATCGACAACCGCCTGCGTATCACGATAGGCACGGACGAGGAGATAGACGCGCTTATATCCGCGCTGAAAGAGTACATAAAGTAATAAATTGGAGGGGCAGGTTTTCCTGCCCCTCATTTTATTTATTCCCGCGGAATTCGCTGGGAGACGTTCCGGTGTACTTTCGGAAGATACGGCTGAAATAGTTGGAGTCGTCGAAGCCGCACCGCATTGCAATTTCCGTAACGGAAAGCCCGCTGTCGCGAAGCAGAGCCCCGGCGTGACGTATGCGGACATCTATCAGGTAGCGCTGCGGGGTCATTCCGTAGGCGGCGGAGAACAGCCGTATAAAGTGCCTCTGCGAATAATGAGAGCGCTCTATCACGTCTGAGATGGATATGCTTTCGGCGAAGCTTGTCTCCATAAATGCTGCGGCGTCCGCTATTCCGGTTATTTCCTTGGGCTTCGCGGGAGTTTCGTACAGCCGGGAGAGTATCACGGCAAGCTGTCTTACGCAGGAGAGCACCATCGTTCGGCTTCCGGGCTTGTCTGAGGTGTACTCGCGCTCGGCGGTGTCAAGAAGCGGCTGTATGAGCTGGAAATCCGCCGGGGTGAGCTTCAGGCGGCTCTGGAAGTGCTGGGTGCTGTTAAAGTACGGCTCCAGCAGAAAAAGCGCATGGAATCCTGGGAGCCGGCGAATATCCAGATCTCCGGAAAAGAGCATTTCCGGGCGGTACATGATGTTGCAGATACGGAGATTTTTAGTTTCGTCAAAGCCGTGGGAGATACCATTGCCTATGACAAAAACGTCTCCCTTGCTGATGGTGCTGCGCTCGCCGTCCACTATGTGCGTGGCGCTTCCGTCCATGACCGTCACAAGCTCGTAGAAGTCCTCGTGACCATGAATGAACAGCGGGACATCGTGTCCGCCGAACTGCACGAACAGCGGAAAGCTCTCGTCATTAGTGAAGTAGCTCAGCTTCATGTCGTTCATGATATCTCCCTCCTTTTCTATATGATAGCACAAAATGGACAAAAAATCAATACAGGCTGCCAAAAGTCCCCGGGGTGAGGA
>CALBGD010000089.1 GCA_937893735.1 uncultured Clostridia bacterium
TGCGCTTGATCCCGCCGATAACCACCAGCGCGGCAATTATCATCAGCGCAATGCCGGTTATCCAGTTCGGAATGCCGAAGGTACTGTTCATGTTGGTGGATATAGTGTTTATCTGGGTCATGTTGCCTATTCCGAATGAAGCAAGCAGGCAGAATATGCAGAACATAACCGCCAGCACGGCGCCGAGGGTCTTGCAGTGCTTCTTTCCGCCAAGACCGTGGCGCAGGTAGTACATGGCGCCGCCGCTCCATTCGCCGTCCTTGTTCTTCACGCGGTAGAGTATGCCGAGCACGTTTTCAGAAAAGTTCGTCATCATTCCGAAGAATGCCATCACCCACATCCAGAATACCGCGCCGGGACCTCCGGTTACTATCGCGGAGGCAACACCCGCGATGTTTCCGGTGCCGACTGTCGCGGCGAGCGCCGTGCAGAGGCTCTGGAACTGGGAGATAGACTTGTCCTCCGTGTGCTTTGTTACCTTCTTGTCACGGAATATCGCGCCGATGGTGAACTTTATCCATCTGCCGAAATGCGACACCTGAAAGAACTTTGTCAGCGATGTCATAAGTATCCCGACAAACAGCAGGAGTATCAGGGCAGGCCAGCCCCATACCACGCTGCTCACCGCGTCATTCACTGTTTTTACAACGCCCAGGAAGCTGTCCAGGAAGCTGTCCAGGAAGCTGTTGCTCTCCGCTGCCGCGGAAATCATGAGATAATGCAATAGATCCACTCCTTTTTGTATAAAAGCTATCTTTAATTATACACCATATGCGCAGTAAAATCAAACTAATTCTCTATGGCAATTTGCACAAAAATTATTACATTTTTTGTCTTTCGAAAAAATCTTTGATTAAACGCCTGTTGATCTTATTATATCTGTATGTGATTTTTTACTAAAATAGTTGTCATTATTGCACAAAAACATCTGCCTGTTGTTGCAATAGTCGTCTCAGGTGTGTTATACTTAACTAAGATATATAAATAGGAAAGATTCCGGAGGAATGGAACTTGAAAAAGCAAAGACCCCTTATCGGGATAATCGCGGCTGAAGCGGAATATGTTTTTTTCACACGCTCACTGGAATATATGCAGAAAGAGCTTTTTGACGCCGACATGGACGTGCTGGTGTTCTCATCTCTGATGATGTCCGGCAACGCTGAATTTGACGCGGCAGAGAACTCTGTCTATGACCTGATAAATCTTGACGTACTTGACGGCATTATTATTTTCCCGTCCAGCATAAGCAGCGAGGAGTCCAGAAACAAGCTCATTGCCCGCATAAAATCGGACTTCAAAGGTCCCGTTGCCTGCTTTGACAGCGAGGTGGAGGGCTTCGAGAATTTCGTATACAACTACCGCAGTGCCGCTGATATGATCGTTGAGCATTTCATGGGTCAGCACGGCGCACGGACCATTGACTTCGTGGGAGGCCCCCGCGACCCATTCCACGACAGCATAAGGGAATACTTTGTCGACGCGGTGAAAAAGCGGGGCTATGATATTCCGGAGGACCGTATACATACCGGCAAGGACTGGATAGACGACTATTCCCCTATTGCTGACAAAATAATTGCGAACGGTCTTCCGGACGCAGTTTTGTGCTGCTCTGACCTTACCGCAGTGCAGCTTATCGCAGCCCTTTCTGACAGGGGGATCAAGATACCGGAGGACGTTATCGTTTCCGGATTCAACCAGAATGAGCCTTTCGGTGCTGAGTACCTGAATGTTACCTCCGCCCTGCGCGATCCCAGTAGCATAGCGCTTAGTGCCGCAAGATATGTCATCTCCAATATACGCGGCACGGAGTACGAGCCGGTTATCGATGAGCATTCCGCTCAGCTCATGCCCGGAATGACCTGCGGCTGCCGCCGCATAAACATGGAGCAGATCTGCGATATCGCAGCGCTCAACATGACAGCCGCACAGCAGAACGGCTTTGAATCCTACTACAACTTCATGTCGGAGGATCTTGTCGCAGCGGAAACGTTCTACGATTATCTCTGGAAGGTGGACTGGTATACACATTTTCTCGGGGATTTCAAGGGCTTCTGGCTGTGCCTGAACAACAAGGTTATGCACGACCCGGCTCCCGCGGCGGGATTTACCGACAAGATAGGCCTTGCGCTTAAGCGTATCAACGGCAGGGGCACTGTTGACCTTATGGATAAGTTCCCGAAGGAGCAGATGCTCCCCGCTATATTTGAAGAGCGCAGCACACCTTCGGCTTACATATTCACCTCGCTGCACTTCATGGGCGTTAACTACGGCTATGTCGTGCTTTCCTACGGAGACTCGCTTCAGGTATACGGCAAGGATTATGTGAAGTGGCTGCGTACTGTTACCTGTGCGCTTGAAAAGCAGCGCCGCCACATTCTCTATAACGACGCAGTTACGGAAACGCAGGTGCGTGATTCCCTTACGGGTCTGCTGAATATGCGCGGATATACCCGCATAATGTCCGAGCGCTGCGGAAAGTTCAACGACCCGCACAAGATACTCCGCATAATCTCCATAGATATCGAGAACCTGAAGGGAATAAACGACACCTACGGCTATGCCGAGGGCGACCGCGTCCTTTCGGGGCTGAGCGTTGCGCTCACCAGCGCGGCAGGCGACAGCGACCTTGTCGTAAGGGTCAGCGGCGATGAATTCTTCATTGCGGGGATAATCGACGAGGGCTCCGTGGACGATGTGCAGTCCCGTCTGAATTCCGCGATAGAATCCATGAACCACCGCGACGGCGGGGAATACGGTGTTAACGTCTATACGGCAGTGGCTACCGCTCCGCTGACTGACCGCTCCGTGCTG
>CALBGD010000090.1 GCA_937893735.1 uncultured Clostridia bacterium
TTCCATGGGTCAGGAGGGCGAAGCTGAAAAGAGAAAGCAGATTTTCAAGGGCTACCAGATAAACGACGCTGTAATGGGCTCCGCTAAGTCTGACGCTATCGTTATGCACTGCCTTCCTGCTCACCGCGAGGAGGAAATTACCGCTAAGGTATTCGAACAGCACGCAAATGAGATTTTCGATGAGGCTGAGAACAGACTCCACGCGCAGAAGGCGGTTATGGTTCGACTGATGGCTCCTGACGCTTAATTAACTCTTATAATATTTTCCCGGAGCTGTAAAAAAGCTCCGGGTTTTTATTATCATAAACTGTACTCTGTCAACATACTATGTACAGAAAAAATTATTCTGGAGGTAAAAAATGACAGAGTATATGCCCGAGGGTTTCCTTATCAGCACCGCAGAAAACCGCAGCCGTATGGCGTCATATTATGCTCTTAACGAGTGCCGCGAAAGCGGGATAATCCTTGAAGCCCCATGTATTATTTGCGACAGCCGCCATGACCTCATTGTTGACCTCGGTTGTATGCGTGGAATTATCCCACGTGAGGAGGGCGCAATCGGTATTTCCGAGGGGACGACCAAGGATATCGCGCTTATTTCAAGGGTCAACAAGCCGATTTGTTTCATCGTCAGGGATTTCCGCCGCGGAGAAAACGGCGAGATCTACGCTGTTCTTTCAAGACGTGCGGCTCAGGAACGCTGTCGCGAGCAGTATCTGAGCAAGCTTGTACCGGGAGATATTATTCCGGCAAGGGTCACACACCTGGAGCCGTTCGGCTGCTTTGTTGACATAGGCTGTGGCATTCCCTCGCTTATTCCGATAGACATGATATCCGTTTCACGAATAAGCCACCCTAGCGACAGATTCCACGTCGGACAGGATATATACGCGGCCGTACGTTCTCTTGAAAATAGCAGGATATGTCTTACCCATAAAGAGCTGCTCGGAACATGGGAAGAAAACGCCTCAATGTTCAGCGTGGGAGAGACTGTTACCGGAACTGTGCGCTCTATCGAGGACTACGGGATATTCGTTGAGCTTGCCCCAAATCTGGCCGGGCTTGCAGAGGTCCGCGCCGGAACCGAAGTGAATAGCTGCGCCAGCGTATACATAAAGGCGATAATTCCTGAGAAGATGAAAATAAAGCTCATCATTGTGAGCTCCTCCGAAAAGGGATACTGCAATAATGAGCTGAAATATTTCAAGACTTCCGGACACATCGACAGGTGGATATATTCAAGCGGGAGCTCCGGCAAGCTGATACAGACTATTTTTTGATTTTGCTCCAGTATTCCTGCGCTGCCCGTTCGAGTTTGTTGTCACCGTACTGATAGTAAACCTTGTCTTTTAGTGCGTCCGGCAGGTACTGCTGCTTTACCCAATGATTCGGGTAATCGTGAGGGTAGAGATAATGCTGACCTTTGACCGCAGCTCCTTCCCCGTCACAATGGACATTCTGAAGCTGTCTGGGGAATCCGTAGGCTTCTCCATTCTTAATGTCAGCAAGCGCCGCATTCATTGCATTGTAAGCGCTGTTCGATTTAGGTGCTGTTGCAAGGAGTATTACCGCTTCCGCTATCGGTATACGAGCTTCCGGGAAGCCAAGCTGTATTGCGCTGTCTACACAAGCCTTGACGATAGGCACTGCCTGCGGGTATGCAAGACCAATGTCCTCGCTGGCAATCACCAGAAGCCGACGGCATATTGAGATGAGATCGCCAGCTTCAACAAGCCGGGCGGCATAGTGTATTGCCGCATTTTCGTCAGAGCCGCGGATTGAATGCTGGTCGCCGTCCCGGTCGTAGCGCATATTGCTGCGCTGGGTAAGCTGCTGCGCGAGTTCAACGGTAATTCTTCCGTCTGTGGAAGCAAGCGAACAAAGCTCGACTGTGTTCAGTGATTTCCGGACATCGCCGCCGCAGCCGCGACAGATGTATTTCACTGCCTCATCATCTGGGTGGTACTCAATCCCAGTTTCCTCGGTCATAAGCGTGAATCCGCGGCGCACTGCCCTTTCCAGTTCCTCCGGCTGAACTGGCTTGAATTCAAACACAGTGCAGCGCGACAAGATGGCATTGTAGATATAGAAATACGGATTTTCCGTTGTTGAGGCGATAAGCGTTATACTGCCGTCCTCAATGTATTCCAGAAGGCTTTGCTGCTGCTTTTTGTTGAGGTACTGTATCTCGTCCAGATAAAGCAGGATCCCATTCGAACCAAGGAATGTGTCAACCTCTGAAACGATGGTTTTTATGTCCGCAGTAGAGGCAGACGTTCCATTCAGCTTGTGCAGCCGCATATTTGCTGATTCCGCGATTATTCTAGCAACGGTTGTTTTACCGACTCCGGAGGGTCCGTAAAAAATCATATTGGGTATCCGACCGCTTTCGATTATTCTAGAAAGCGGTCTGTTTTTTCCGATAATATGGGTCTGCCCCACCACATCGGATAATGTGGCAGGGCGGATCTTGTCTGCTAAAGGCATCTTTTAAAGTCCTCTGTGCTCTCTGAGTAGCGCCTTGATCTTCTCATGCGGATCAATAACGTTGCTGATAGAAGTATCATGATTGATAGAAGCAATGAAGTATGCAAGGTACTTGGATACGTCAACTTCCTTGAACCACGGGCGCTTAAGCAGCTCGGGAGTGCGGTAGGTGAGGTTTGTACCGAATACACCGTGGATAAGTCCCTTTTCGTATGCTTCATCGAACTTTGCAAGACCCTTGGTGAATATAGGATAAGTTGCATAAGCGAACATTCTCTTAGCCTTGCGCGCCTTGAGCTCCTTTGCGATATCAAGCATGGATTCGCCGGAGGAAATAATGTCATCTGCAACGAAAACGTCCTTGCCCTCAACGGAGGTTCCGAGGTATTCATGAGCTACGATAGGATTTCTGCCGTCAACGATAACTGAATAATCGCGGCGCTTGTAGAACATACCCATGTCCACGCCCATAACGGAAGCATAGAACATATTTCTCTGGAGTGCACCCTCGTCCGGGCTTACTACCATGAAATGTCCCTTGTCAACAACGAGGTCGGGGAAATCAGCGA
>CALBGD010000091.1 GCA_937893735.1 uncultured Clostridia bacterium
TGCTGATCTTTGCGGAAACCCCGTCAGGAAGAGCACGGGGGATATTCTCATAGAAGCCGCCGCCGGTGATGTGGCTGATGGACTTTACGGTCAGCTTGGAGATAACATCCAGAACCGGCTTGACGTAGATTCTGGTAGGAGCCAGCAGAGCCTCGCCGAGGGAGGTTCCGAGCTCAGGGTAGAATGTGCGGAGCTTCTGCTCGTTTACATTGAACACCTTTCTTACAAGAGAGAATCCGTTGGAGTGTACGCCGCTGGAAGCAATACCGATAATAGCGTCGCCGGGCTTTACGGAGGTGGGGTCGAGGATCTTTGACTTGTCAACGATGCCGGTGCTGTAACCTGCGATGTCGTATTCATCGTCAGGCATCATGCCGGGGTGTTCTGCGGTCTCGCCGCCGACAAGCGCGCAGCCAGCCATAACGCAGCCGTCAGCTACGCCCTTAACGATCTCAGCGACCTTCTCAGGAACTACCTTGCCGATGGCGATGTAGTCGAGGAAGAACAGGGGCTTTGCGCCACAGCAGATTATGTCGTTAACGCACATTGCAACCGCGTCGATACCGATGGTGTCGTGCTTGTCCATCAGCATTGCAAGCTTGAGCTTGGTGCCGACGCCGTCGGTGCCGCTTACGAGAACAGGCTCGTTCATGCCGGTGAGGTCAGGCATGAACAGACCACCGAAGCCTCCGATGCCGGAAATGCAGCCGGGGGTGTTGGTTCTCGCAACGTGCTCCTTCATAAGACGAACGGATTCATAGCCTGCGGTCACGTCAACGCCCGCAGCCTTGTAGCTTTCGCTGTAACTTTTCATTTTTCTGTCCTTTCTTAAGGAGCGCCGCACTGAACGGAGCAGCCTTAATTGTATTTGTCAGCCCTCCGAACGGCGCGCGGCTCATTCGTCGAACTTCATTTCAAACTTGTCCTTGGGAATCTCCTTCGGAACCTCTATCGGGTACTTTCCGGTGAAGCAGCCGGTGCAGAAGCCGCAGCCGGCGTTCTCAGCGATTTTGGTAACGCTGTCCGTGCTGAGGAATCCGAGGGAATCCACGCCGATTATCTGCGCGATCTCTCCGACGGTGTGCTTGTTCGCGATAAGGTTCTCCTTGCTGTCGATGTCAGTTCCGAAGAAGCACTCGCTTACAAAAGGCGGGGAGGATATTCTCATGTGTATCTCAGTAGCTCCCGCATGGCGGAGCAGCTTGACGACCTTCGCCGAGGTGGTTCCTCTTACGATACTGTCGTCTATGAGGACAACGCGCTTGCCCTTTACCGTTTCGCTGACCGCGTTCAGTTTTATCTTGACGGAATTCTCGCGCATTCCCTGAGTGGGCTGAATGAATGTTCTGCCGATGTAGCGGTTCTTCACGAAGCCAACGCCGTAGGGAATACCGCTCTGCTGTGCAAAGCCGAGCGCCGCGTCAAGTCCGCTGTCCGGGCAGCCGATAATGACGTCCGCCTGAACCGGGTGCTCCAGCGCAAGATAATGACCTGCACGCAGACGCGCGCGGTGAACGCTTGCCCCCTCGATGACCGAGTCGGGACGCGCAAAATAAATGAACTCAAACACGCACATGGAGCTCTTCTGACCGCAGTGGGTCTTTATGCTCTGAACGCCGTTCTCGTCGATAACGACTATCTCGCCGGGCTCGATATCCCGGACGAATTCAGCGCCTATGCTGTCGAGTGCGCAGCTCTCGGAAGCCACGACATAGCCCGCGTCGTCCGGGAGCTTACCCAGACAAAGCGGTCTGAAGCCCTGCGGGTCGCGTGCCGCAATGAGCTTTTTCGGCGACATTATTGCAAGTGAATACGCGCCTTTTATCTTATACATCGCCTGCTCGACCGCCTCCTGAATGGAGCCTGTCGAGAGGCGCGCCTCGGTAACTGCGTAGGAAATGACCTCGGTATCGCTCGTGCTGTGGAAAATCGCGCCTTTCAGCTCGTACTGACGGCGCAGGTCGAGCGCATTGATAAGGTTTCCGTTGTGGGCGATGGCGAGCGCACCCTTTACATGGCGCACCGTCATGGGCTGGCAGTTTGCTGTGTTCACATTTCCGGTGGTGGAGTAGCGCACATGACCGACGGCTATCCTGCCCTTTCCGAATTCAGAGAGGACCCGTTCGCTGAACACCTCGTTCACCAGACCAAGCCCCTTGTGGGTCTTGAAAACCCCGCGGTCGTTAACGACGATCCCGCAGCTCTCCTGACCCCTGTGCTGAAGCGCATACAGCCCGAAATAAGCGGAGTGCGCCACATCGGACGGCGTATTGCAGTAAATGCCGAATACACCGCATTCCTCGTGGATATTACCTGACAAAGTATATCATTCCTTTCCGTTCCAGCAGTAGCTGCAAAGCCCGCTTTCAGGAAGTCCGACAGCCTTCACCGTGCCCTCGAGGGACTGGAATTCAAGCGATGTGAGCTTCAGACGCTTGCATATCTCGGCTCTGAGCCGCTTGCCGCGCTCTGTGTTTGTATCGCTGTATTCCGCGATGTACTTCACGCCCTCTTCACCCTCGAATTCATGGATAATGCGGCGTGCGATGAGGTCAAGCTCTGATGTGCTTCTGGAGAAGTTCAGATACTTGCAGCCGTACATGATAGGCGGACAGGCGGAACGCATATGTACCTCCTTGGCGCCGTTCGCGTACAGGAACTCCACGGTCTCGCGGAGCTGCGTACCTCTGACGATGCTGTCGTCAACGAACAGGAGCTTTTTCCCCTCGATAAGCTCGTGGACGGGGATAAGCTTCATCTTTGCAACCTTGTTTCTCATGGACTGGCTCTGCGGCATGAAGCTGCGGGGCCATGTGGGGGTATACTTTATAAAAGGACGCGCGAACGGGATACCGCTCCTGTTTGCGTAGCCTATCGCATGGGGAACGCCGGAATCAGGTACGCCGCATATAAAATCAACGTCCGGAAGAGTTCCGTTGTTGATGTCGTGCTCAGCCATTATCTCGCCGTTTCTTGTTCGCATGGTCTCAACGGTCACGCCCTCGTAAACGGAGTTGGGATAGCCGTAGTACGTCCACAGGAACGTGCATATCTTGAGATCTTTCTGGCAGCCCTCGCGGAGCACCTCGGCGCGCTTGGACGTTATCTTCACGATCTCGCCGGGAAGCATTTCACGGTAGATCTCATAGCCTAGCTTCTGGAAGGCGAAGCTCTCGAAAGATACGCAGTAGCCGTCGTCGCGTCTGCCGATGATTATAGGCAGTCTGCCGTTCTTGTCGCGGGCGGCGATAATGCCGTCCTCTGTGAGTATCAGCAGGGAAACGGTGCCCTCGATACGCTCCATGGCGTAGTGAATGCCGTCTTCCAGAGTGTCCTTCTGCGCGATGAGTGCGCCGATAAGCGTTGAGGAGTTCACCTTTCCGCTGCTCATTGCCTCGTAGCTGGAATTCGTGCTCTCAAGGAGCTCATCGCAGAGCTCGTCCGCGTTATTGATTATGCCGATGTTGCACACCGCATAGGTTCCCAGCCTTGATTTCAGCAGGAGGGGCTGCGGGTCGGTGTCGCTTATGCTGCCGATGCAGAGGTTGCCCTCCATATTCTCAACGTCGTTCTCGAACTTTGTTCTGAACGGGGAGTTCTCAATGCTGTGAATGCTCCTCTGGAATCCCTTTTCGGGGGAGTACGCGGTCATGCCGCCTCTTCTTGTTCCAAGGTGCGAATGGTAGTCGGTGCCGAAGAATACGTCGCTTATGCAGCTATGTTCAGTTGCTGCTCCGAAAAAACCGCCCATATAAAGTTATACCGCCTTTTCTCTGTCTGTACCAACTAAGCCGGGGCAGGGAAGCCCTGCTCCGGATAGCTGAATGATATCCCGTTACCTTGTGGCTCGGCTGATTACTTGCCGAAAATTCTGCGCATGATCTCCTGATATGCGTCCTCAACGCCGCCCATATCTCTGCGGAATCTGTCCTTGTCGAGCTTCTCATGGGTCGTGGAATCCCAGAAGCGGCAGGTATCCGGAGAGATCTCGTCAGCGAGGATTATCTGACCGTGGAAGCGGCCGAACTCGATCTTGAAGTCGATAAGGTCGATGTTGAGCTTCTTGAAGTATTCAAGCATGAACTTGTTTACAGCGAAAGCGTACTTGGAGATAGTGTCGATCTCCTCCTGAGTAGCAAGACCCAGACCGAGTGCGTAGTAGCTGTTGATGAACGGGTCGCCGAGCTCGTCGTTCTTGTAGCTGAACTCGAGAGTCGGAGTCTTGAGGGGAGTGCCTTCCTCAATGCCGAGCTTCTTGGAGAAGCTGCCTGCTGCAACGTTTCTTACGATAACTTCCAGCGGAACGATCTCGACCTTCTTTACGACTGTCTCGCGGTCGTTTATCTCTTCGACAAGGTGGGTAGGAATGCCCTCCTTTTCGAGCAGACCGAACATATAGTTGGTCATCTTGTTGTTGATAACGCCCTTGCCGTGGATCTGACCCTTCTTCAGACCGTTGAACGCGGTAGCGTCGTCCTTGTAGGAAACGATAACGTAGTCAGGGTTTTCTGCGCAGGCGAAAACCTTCTTTGCCTTGCCCTCGTAAAGCTGTTCTGCCTTTGTGTAGCTCATTGTAATATCTCCTTTATCGTATGTGTGTATTTATCCTGCCGAGGCAGGTTTGTGACTTAGATTTCCTTTGCCGTTTCCTGCATTTTAGCGTCAGCGGCGAGGTTCTTCTCGTTCTGCTTTTTCTTAAAAGCGAGGAGCTTGTCCGCAATTTCAGCGTCGGAAACGCTGAGTATCTCGGCTGCGAGGTAGCCTGCGTTAGCGGCTGCGTCGATACCGACTGTTGCGACCGGGACCCCCGGAGGCATCATAACGGAGCTGAGAAGCGCGTCAACGCCCTCCAGCGCCTTTGCCTTGACGGGAATAGCGATCACCGGCAGGGTAGTGTTTCCTGCGACAGCGCCTGCGAGGTGAGCGGCCATTCCAGCCGCCGCGATGATAACGCCGAAGCCGTTTGCGCGTGCGTTCTGCGCGAATTCAGCGACCTCCTTCGGGGAACGGTGAGCGGAAAGCACTCTCATCTCGAACGGAATACCGAACTCCTTGAGAGCCTCGGCAGCCTTGCGGACTACCGGGAAATCGCTGTCGCTGCCCATAACAATGCCGACTTTTTTAGTTTCTAACATGATATCTTCCTTTCATTTGCTTTAAAATAAAAATAGCTGTATGGGTAATACAGCTAAAAAGTTACAGTTGTCTAATGGTTGCAATTATTCTGTAAAAAGAAGCGGAATTATCCCCATAACAACTGATGGCAAACCTTACACCCATTGTTTTCGCTCTCCCTTTTACGGAATTTACTCCGCACCTGTGAACAGACGCAGGATACTATATTTATTTTACTATATTATTGCCGGAATTTCAAGGGCTTTTTAAAAAATTCAACAAATTTTATCAAAAAGCTTCCGCTTTCCGGAAAAATTCCGGCAATATCACAGCATTACCGCACGAAACGACAGCTTAAAGCAGAACGGCTCCGTTTATGTGCAGCGCGAATTCCACACCGAGGAATTCGGCGGCGCGGCGGCAGAGCTTCATTCTGTCAAGGAAAATCTCAAAATATTCCATTATGGAGGAAATGTTCTGGTCGATCGTAAGGTCGAGAATTATGCGTTTCTTGTCATCTGAAAAATACAGCGAGGACCGCTCAACGGCGTAGTTCACTCGGTCGTGTATATCCCGGGCGAGATTCTCGGTGCTCGGCACGAATGGGCCGTCAGCGGAGCGTACTCTGGAGCGCCGCACGTCAGATTTGTCGGCGATGATGAGCGCCGCGGCGATAGGCGTTACCGGAGCGGCGGTGCCCTCGTCGTGGTTGCCGATAGCGGAAACTATCAGGGAGATCTCGTCCGCCGGCATACCGAGGTTGTCCAGCAGACGGAAAGCCATTACTGCCCCGCTCTGGGCGTGGTCGATACGGTTGATTACGTTGCCGATATCGTGCATATAGGCGGCTATCTCGGCGAGCTCGCAGGTGCGCTGCTCATAGCCGAGCGTAGTCAGTATCATGAACGCGGAAGCCGCTGCGCGCTCAACGTGGGCATTGGAATGCTCCGTGTAGCCTATCGTGCTGAGCGCCGCGTCTGCATAGTTGATATAGGTCTGTATATCCTTGTTTCTGCGGATATATTCGTAGGTAAGATTGCTCAAATTTTATTCCTTCCTTAAATTCGGGTAAGACGGTACATTGCGGTTCCGTGGGGCTTCACGACTGCGGAAACACCGCCTGAAACCTCAG
Source organism: uncultured Clostridia bacterium (assembly GCA_937893735.1). GTDB lineage: Bacteria > Bacillota > Clostridia > Oscillospirales > Ruminococcaceae > CAG-115. The sequence goes on from CALBGD010000091.1 coordinate 6,248, forward strand.
ATTCTTTGCCTGTCCATATTTCGCGTGCAGTGAGCCTGCAAGTTACCGGAAGCTCCGCTGTTATTTCGCATTCGCTTTCGCCGCAGTTGAACAGTGCGGCGTAGAATGCCCTGCTGTCCTCGTGGGTGGTGAACCATGCGATCTGCTCGTTTCCGTCAACCGTTTTCCGGAAGAGCGGGTGTGCGGAATGCGTGCGGTTCAGGCATTCGATGAGGTCGGAGTTGGTGAGCAGGCTCATGGTGAAATCATCGAACTTTGTCATTTCGCCGCCTATCATCAGTGGGGAGCGCATCATGCACCAGAGGCTCATCATGGTTTTCTGTTCGTCCTCGGTGAACTTTGTCCAGCCGTCCGGACCGTAATCCTGTAAAATCGCGCCGATCGGGAGCATATCCGCGTCCGGGAAGTGACCGTCCCCGGCATGAATGCACCAAGTCTGCGCCCTGCTGAACATATCGAGAAGCTGCGGCCAGTTGTCCCAGAAATCGTCCGTAATACGCCACATATTGCTTACCTGCTTGTAGAGCTCTGCCTTTTCGGGGAGTGCGGCTCCGGGCGAGAGACTGAGCACCATGTCTCTTCCGCAGGAGCGGAGGGATTCGCTGAGCATTACCAGCTCGGACTCTTCATGCGGGAGCTCGCGGCAGATATCGTCCACCTTGATGAAATCAACTCCCCAGTTCTTGTAGAGCTCGAAAAGGCTGTCGTAGTACTCACGGGCGCCCTCCTTTTCGGGGTCAACGCCGTACATATCGGTGTTCCACTGGCATATGCTTGCGGTTTTGGCTATCTCGCGGGCGGTCTTGTCAGTTCCCTTGATAGCGGTGTTCCTGTGGACTGCCAGCCTCGGAATACCGCGCATGATGTGTATTCCGAATTTCAGCCCGAGGGAGTGAACGTACTCGGCAAGCGGCGCGAAGCCCTTTCCGCCGGCGGCAGAGGGGAATCTCTCGACAGCCGGGACAAGCCGGGAGTACTCGTCCATGCAGAGTTCGGTGAACGGCTGATACTCATGGTTCTTTGCGATGGGATTGCTCCACTGGATATCCACGACTATATATTCCCAGCCGAACT
>CALBGD010000092.1 GCA_937893735.1 uncultured Clostridia bacterium
ACTCTTAATCAAAGGAAAAACATCGGCGGAATTTTCAGACCGCCGATGTTTTGTTTTTACTTTATGCAGCTCTGATAATGGTTCAGAAGTTCGCCGAACCGCTGAAAGTGAACTATCTCACGCTCCCGCAGGAATCTGATGACTTCATTCACATCAGGGTCGTCGGATAGCCTGAGAATGTTGTCGTAGGTGGCTCTGGCTTTCTGTTCCGCCGCCAAGTCCTCCACAAGGTCGGCGATGGGGTCGGCCTTTACCTGAAAATACGTTGCCGTAAAAGGCATTCCAGAGGCGTTCGCTGTGTATACTCCATTGCCGTGATCTACATAGTAATCTGCTTTACCGTATTTGTCGAAGCTCCGGGCTCCTTCGCCGTCGGTAAGCTGTCCTACCATGCTCCCTATGATTTCCAGATGGGCGAGTTCCTCTGTTCCGATGTCCGTGAGCAGTGCTTTTCCCATGTTGTCCGGCATTGTGAATCGCTGCGAAAGATATCTTAGAGAAGCTGAGAGTTCGCCATCAGGACCGCCATACTGGCTAAGAATTATTCCGGCGAGCCTCGGATTTCGGTTTTTAATGCAGACAGGTATCTGGGTCCTTTTTTCAAAAATGAACACTTAAATCACCCCTTTCACGAGAACGGCGGCCAGACGCCCTCCGGCCAATCCCAGCACCCGTCATGTCCTGCGCTGCACGCTGTAAGCGGATAATAGCTGTCTTCGAACGCAGCCTTGCACGCCTTATACTGACGGCACGCCTCGGTATACATTTCAACCGCACGCTTGTCGTCGGGGTGAGTGTCGAGATAGAGCTTCAGATCCTGCGCAAAGAATGAAGCCTCCGCTATCGCCCGGAGGAGTTCATCACAGCTCATGCTGGTCTGCTGGGGCGGGACCTGCCTCTGCTGCGGCATGGACGGGCGGCGGTACATATTATTTCCCATTGAAAATCCCCCTTTCGTATTCCTCCAGCGTAATGTTGAGTTCCGGGAATATAGTTCCCGCTTTCAGCGCTTTGTTCGGAGGGTATACCTTTTCCATGCGCTGGAACGGCACATAGCTGTAACCCGGCTTTTTTACAGGCTTTAGCTCGGTTCCGTTTGTCATATAATGTCCCCCTTTCTGGTTTGTGCGAATCCTGTCGCTGTTTATTTATATGTATTTCACCATGATATGGTTACAGTGTAATATTCGTCCTCCCTGTGAAATAAAATTTATCAGGACATACTGTCATAAATTTGAAAGAGGGACGATATATGAACAAAACATATCTGAAAAATACCGCGATTCTTTTCGCCTCCATGACAATAACCAAAATAGTAGGCGCCGTGTTCAAGATCCCGCTTGCGAATATTCTCGGCGGTACAGGCATGGGATATTTCTCAACTGCCTATGGGCTTTATTCCCCCGTTTTCGCGCTAACGGCCGCGGGAATTCCGACAGTAATGATGAGGCTCACCGCCCAGTGCACTGCCGCACACCGGAGTGAAAACGCTTTGAAAATACGCCGCACCGCGCTTTTTCTCTTCTCCATCGTCGGGCTTGCCGGAACTCTTGTTGTCGCGCTGTTCTCGTCATTTTTCGCTGAACATATAGCCTGCTCTTCAGAAAGTACGCTGGCTGTTATCGCAATATCACCTGCCGTAATGCTGTGCTGCATTGCTTCCGTGATAAGGGGCTACCACGAGGGTCTGTCTAATGTGATTCCATCA
>CALBGD010000093.1 GCA_937893735.1 uncultured Clostridia bacterium
GGTGATTGCGAGAACGGTAGATTCGAGAGTTATCTCATCGGTTCCGTCCTTGTCGGAGAAGTACTTTCCGCAGACCGTGCACTCCCAGTACTCGGAACTGCCCTGCTTCGTGCAGTCAGGCTCCACGCGCTCGTGGCGGATAAGCATTCCGTGACCGGAATTTACCGTCTTTGAACTAGCCGGGCTGACGTTGTACCTTTCGGTTTCTATGAACCTGATATACCCGGTTACAGCCTGCTCATGACCAACGGAAGCGGTGTTGACATCGCTCCAGTTCACACCGTCAAAGCTGAACTCCACTTCGGAAAGCTCGGTGGCTATCTTCGCGGTGATATCGCTGCCCTCGCTGGTGAATACAAGGTCGAAATCCATGGGTTCCGGGGACTGCCTGTTGTACTTCTCGGAAATGCCTACGCACAGTTTGACGGATATATCCTCGTAGTTCTGCGTGGGTATCGTCACGGTGATATAGCCGACCTGATTTACCTCATTACCGGGTGCGAGCGTGAAGTATATATCGCCGTCAGAATAGCTTACGCTGTTCTCCTTGAAGATACTTCCGGTCACTGTATAAGTTGGAGTACCGATATCACCCATGTTTTCCGGAAGTCCAGCTACGGTTACTTTTCTTTCTCCAGTTTCCGCCCATGTGTAATAAGCGTAGTGATTATTAAGCTGGGGAGCGTCCGCCTTTTCTATCGTGAACTTCCAGCTGCTGTCCGTCAGTCCGGAAGCCGCCTTGTAGTTGTCGCCCTCGGCAGCGTCGATGGTGAATGTGTAGTCCCCGGCGTTGACCGGAGCGGAATTCAGCGGCTTGCCGTCGCTGTAATAGTGCGCTGTTACCTCGCCCATGCCCGCGATACCGGCGGCAGGGTCAACGGTCACTTCCTTTGCGCTGCCGTCGAATTTCGATTCAGACAGTGCGAACACGAAATCGGAAGCGGCGGGCTCTCTCTTTTCGATATTCAGGGTGCAGTTCTCTGTAAGCTCATCGGGGAGGAATTCTGAATTACTGCCATCACACCAGAATGTGAACGTAGTCTCGCCGGCTGTATCCAGCTTGTATGTATACAGATTTTTATACAGACTTAAATCCCCATTGCTGTCTGCGATTGTCCTGTCGCCTATCTTTATAGCGCAAGCTTTTGGTGTTACAGAGATATCATTTGTATCCGGGAATTTCAGCATTGCATCATAATTGAATACAACATTGCCGAGATAAACCGGAGTTACTTTATCAGACTGATTAAATTTAAGGTACGCCTCGTAGCTGGTAGATAATGCGTGTCTGCCGGAGGTAGACGGATAGTAGGCTGTCTGTTTTTCCCTGTCGTTGGGAAGCTTTGTCCAGACGCTGGTACTAAAGCCCATTTCTGTGATACTGCCAGAGGACAGCAGATTCATGAGTTTTATCGAATTGCCACCACTGGACTCAGCTCCCCAGCAGTTTGTGATCGTGCCTTCCGCGCATATATCAGCGCGGGTGCCGCCGGTTTCACTTGTTATTTTAAGACTGCCCGCATTATAGCAGTTTTCAATGGTGCCGCTGTTTGTTACGCAGATACCGCCGACATTATTGGGTGCAGTTACGCTGCCGATGTTGAAGCAGTTGCTGATGGTACCAGTGTTCTCTACAACGATACCGCCCGCCGAATCCCTTAATGTTGCTTCAACGCTGGCGCCGTTTCCGCAGCGTAATATCGTGCCGTTGTTGTAGTGGCATATGCTGGAATTCATGTTCACGCCGGATATCGTTCCGCTTTCAATTATGAGATCCTTGATAAGCCCGGAATTATACCAGAACAGGCTATCCCCGGCATTCACGTTCTGCAGCGCGTAGCCGTCGCCGCTGAATTTTCCGGAGAACGGAACATTTATGCTGCCTATCCACTTTAATGTGGTGCCTTTAAGGTCGATATCATTACCGAGGACGAAGTTGTCAGCCCATTTAGTGCTATTATTTCCGATAGCGGCAAATTGCCCTGCGGTGGTGACGAGGGTGAAATCCTCCCAGTCATCGCCGCCATTGCCGAAGTTGAACTGCTGGGCTTTTATCCTGTAAATTGCGCCGTATGTGTTTATAAGAGTGGGATAAGCAAAGCTGACGTCGCGGAATTGTCCCTTCTGGGTCAGGGGAGACATCTCACCTTTCCGCCATACCGCGTCGCTGAATCCCGCCGGGAGAGAGCCGTTGCAAAATCCCGAATGAGTAAGCCCGGTGCCGAGCCTACTTTCATCTGTGCAGAATTGCTTGTCGTAGTAGCAGTTGGTGATAGTGCCGCTGTTACCAATGATTCCGCACACGCCGCCGATAGATCTGTTGCCAGTGACCGTCCCCGCGCTGTAACAGGTGGAAATGCTGCCGAAATTGTATCCGCATACGCCGCCTAAAGCGTTGCTGCCAGATACCTCGCCGACATTGTAGCAGTCCGAAACAGTGCCGGTGAGATATACCTGACCGCACACGCCGCCGACGCCATCATTTCCGGAAACCTTGCCGCTGTTGCAGCTCAGGGAAACGCTTCCGTCATTGTATCCGCACACGCCGCCCACAGCGTCGCTGCCGGAAACAGTGCCAGTTGAGCTGCTTGCAGTCAGGCTGCCGATATTGTAGCCGCACACACCGCCGACATTCGAGCTGCCATTTACCTTGCTGTCTGAGCGGCAGGTGCTTATCTTGCCGTTATTCTGACCGCAAACGCCGCCGATATGCTGTTTTCCCGTGACTTCTCCTGAAGAAAACTCGCAGTTATTGATAACGCAGTTGGTGTCGTTCAGACCGCATATGCCGCCGACAAAGTTCTTGCCGGTGACGTTTCCGGTCGCGGACAGGTCGCTGATGTGACCCCTGTTCACGCCGAAAATTCCAACGAATTCGGTATCGGGGCTGTTTATCGTCACATTTTTTATTGTATACCCGTTTCCGCTGAACTTACCCGTGAACGGATAGTTCATATCGGTGCCTATGCTGGTTATCGTTGTTCCGTC
>CALBGD010000094.1 GCA_937893735.1 uncultured Clostridia bacterium
TCCAAACTGATGGAAAGATAAGATGAACGAGCAGGTAACTCCTGACTGCGTTCTGCGAATGTGCGTAGAGGTGGAAGCAATCAACACAATATTTTCGTTGCTGCGGCACTGAAAGTTCTAACGCCAAAGTGCTGCGGCAGCGTTAATATACATCACTTATATAACAAAGAGATTACACTGCCCTTTCGAGCTGTGCAATCTGTTTGTTATAAATGGTTGCGGGAGCCAGATTCGAACTGACGACCTTCGGGTTATGAGCCCGACGAGCTACCGAGCTGCTCCATCCCGCGATATTAAGCGCTTCAGGGCTTTTTGTTTTTTGCTTTCTCCTGAGCACTTATATATTATAGCACGTTATTTTGGATTTGTCAAGTGTTTTTTCAAAAAAAATTTAATTTTTTATTGAGTAGACATTACCTTGACAGAAAGCTCACCGAGCTCCTCGCAGACCTCTGCCCTGCTGCCGCTTTTCAGCCCGCCGGAGATCATCATTCTTGACAGCATATCCTCAATCTCGGCGGTGATTGTCCTGCGGAGCGGACGCGCCCCCATGCTTTTTTCACGGCTGTCACGGCAGAGGTGCCTTACTGTCTCGTCAGTGAAGCTCAGCTCTATGCCGCAGTTTTCGGCGCGGCGGGACAGTTTCCCAAGGAGTATGCGGCAGACCGCCTCCAACTGCTCCTCGCCGAGTTTCCGGAACACGACAACGTTGTCTATCCTGTTTATGAGCTCCGGGCTGAACTGCTTTTTCAGCTCGCGCATAACGTCCGCTTCCCCGCTGTCGGACTGTCCTCCGAATCCCATGGCGTTCTTTGAAAGCTCCTGCGCGCCGATGTTTCCGGTCATTATCACGATAGAGCTGCGGAAATCCGCCTGCCTGCCGTCCGAAGCAGTGAGCATTCCTTCTTCTAGTATCTGGAGCAGCAGATTGAGCACGTCCGGGTGAGCCTTTTCCACCTCGTCAAAAAGAACCACCGAGTAGGGAGCGCTGCGCACGCGCTTTATAAGCTGCCCCTCCTCCTCAAAGCCGACATATCCGGGAGGCGACCCTATCAGCTTGGAGACCGAGTGCTTTTCCATGAATTCGGACATATCAAAGCGTATCAGACGTTTTTCATCGCCGTAGACCGCTTCGGCAAGCGCCTTGGCAAGCTCTGTCTTTCCAACCCCTGTCTGACCGAGGAACAGGAAAGAGCAGGTCGGGCGGTTCGGCTCTTTCAGACCAGTCCTTCCGCGGCGTACTGCATTTGCCACCAGCTCCACTGCCTTGTCCTGACCGACAACGCGCTTCTTCAGTTCGTCCTCCAGCCCGGAGAGCCGCGCCGCTTCGCTCTCCGTAAGGCGCTCCACAGGGATTCCCGTTATTGCCGAAACCGCCTGAGCTATCTGCGGCTTGTCAACAATTCCGGAATCCACAGAGTTCATCGCCTGTATCAGCGAAAACTCCTCCGCACGGAGCTTTTCTATCTCGGCTGTTCCCCGTGCCGCTGTGATACGGCGGCGCACCTCTGAAAGATGCGCCGCATAAGGAGCGTCATTACCGCCGGAGCGCACCCGTGCCGCCGCCTCATCAACAAGGTCGAGCGCCTTGTCCGGCAGCCTCCTGTCAGGAATAAACCTCACCGAGAGCCGCACTGCCTCATCGAGCGCTCCGTCGGTGATGGTCACGCAGTGGTGCTGCTCATAGCTGCGGCGCATTCCACGGAGTATCTCCACCGTCTGATGCTCTGTGGGCTGCTCCACGATTATCGGCTGGAACCTGCGTTCAAGCGCACTGTCCTTTTCGATGAACCTGCGGTATTCCTCGGTCGTTGTGGCTCCGATAAGGCATATCTCGCCACGGGCAAGCTGCGGCTTCAGGATATTCGCGGCATCTATCGCGCCCTCGGCGGCTCCGGTGCCGACTATGCTGTGGAGCTCGTCAATGAACAGGATTATATTCTTACTGCCGGAAGCCTCCTCGATTACGCTGCGGAGCCGCTCCTCAAAATCTCCGCGGTACTTTGCCCCGGCAAGCATTGCGGTCAGGTCAAGGGAATATATGCGCTTCCCCTGAAGCCCCTGCGGAACGGCTCCTGCGGCTATCCTCTGCGCGAAACCCTCGACTACCGCCGTCTTTCCTACGCCCGCGTCACCGATAAGGCAGGGGTTATTCTTACAGCGCCGCAGAAGCACCCGGATAAGACGCTCCGTTTCCTGCTCGCGTCCTATCACCGGGTCGAGCTTTCCGAGGAACGCAAGCTCCGTCAGGTCTCTGCCGTACTTCGTCAGGGCCGGGAATTTCGCACGCCTGTCCTTGTCGTTCTGCTGGAACTCCGGCTCGGTATAGCGCCTTGCACACACCTCCCCGGCGAGCTTTACCTGATTCACACCGAGGTCTGCAAGTATCTTCCAGCCGTAGCTCTCACGGTCGAGAACTATCGCCCGCAGGAGGTGCTCAGTCCCCGCCTTTCGCTGATCCTCGCCGGAGGCATACGAAAGCGCGTTCTCCATGAGCCGGCGGCTGCGCGGGGTAAGGTCGTTCAGAGTGAGCCGCGTGGGTCTCCCCTTGCCGACCAGAGCCTCCAGCCGGCATAGGACCTCGTTCCTGCCTACTCCGTATTTTTTAAGGAACACCGCTGACGGAAAACTGTCATCAGAAGTAAGACCATAAAGAATGTGTTCGCTGCCGATGTAGGTATGTCCGCAGCCCATCGCCGCCCCCAGCGCGGCGTTGAGCGCCTTTATCGCACTGTCAGAAAAACCGCTTATCGAATTCATTTTCGTGACCTCCTTGTTTGTGTATATAGTATGTGCGGATTTCTGGTATATATTTCACTTGCAAGAAAATATTTCTGTAACAGATTTTTTCCGGCTGCATACTATGTACTATGAAACGGAAGCTTCAAGGGGAAGCGGAACGTTTCCAGACATTTTATAGGAGGACACGAATATGTCATGCTTCAACGTTGGCGGCGGCAACTGCTGCTGGATCATCATTCTTATCCTTATCCTGTTCTGCGGCTGTGGCAATGGCTGCGGTAACGGCTGCGACAACGGCTGCGGCGGTGGCTGCGGCTGCGGAAACAACAACGGCTGCGGCTGCTGATAGGCTTCCGGCATAATCACGGGCCCTCCCTCCGGGGAGGGCTTGACTATTTCCGGAAACAGATGTATAATAAAACATACTGAATTTCTCTGAAAAGGATACTATATTATATGGAAAGAAACTACCCGAAAGCAACCGTCACAGAAAAGGGCGAGAAAGCGCTCCGCGGAGGACACCCGTGGGTCTACGCCGAGGAAATAACCGATATCTCCGGGGAATACGAAAACGGCGGGCTCGTTGATGTTTTCAGCCGCAAGGGTCGATACCTCGGCACTGGATACATAAACGACAACTCCAAGATACGCATAAGGATAATCTCCCGGAATGCAAACGACAAATTCGACCGGGATTTCTACGCGCGCCGCGTGAAGTACGCGCTGGACTACCGCCGCACCGTGGTGGCTGAGGACTTCGGCTGCTGCCGTCTTATCTTCGGCGAAGCGGACAGCTTTCCGGGATTCACGGTGGACAGGTTCGGTGATATACTTGTAACTCAGGTGCTCTCCCTCGGCATTGAACGAAACAAGGATATGCTTTATGAACTCCTTGTGCAGACCCTTTCGGACATGGGAGAAAAGATAACCGCCCTCTACGAGCGCAATGACGTGAAGATACGCGAGCTTGAGGGAATGCAGGAATACAAGGGCTTCTGGAACGGCGCGGGACTGCGCACCGACTTGTCCGGCGTGACTGAGATAACCGAGAACGGGATACGCTACACTGTGGACTACGTCAACGGGCAAAAGACAGGATTCTTCCTCGACCAGAAGTACAACAGAATGGCTATCCGCCGTATCGCAGCAGGCAGGAACGTCCTCGACTGCTGCACCCACACCGGTGCTTTCGCGCTCAATGCCGCAGCCGCCGGGGCAAAGCTGGTTAACGCCGTTGACATCTCCGCAGACGCAATAGAAATGCCCCGCCGCAACGCGGAACTCAACGGACTTGCAGACAAGATGGAATTCACAAAGGCGGATATGTTCGATCTGCTCACCGACCTCTACCGCAAAGGCGGTCACCCGTATGACTTCATAATCCTTGACCCGCCTGCGTTCACCAAGAGCAGCAGCACAGTAAAATCCGCAGAACGCGGCTACAAGGAAATCAACCTTAAGGCAATGAGGCTCCTCCCGCGCGGAGGATATCTCGCGACCTGCTCCTGCTCGCATTTTATGACGGAAACGCTGTTCCGCCATATGCTCCATGACGCGGCGGCTGACGCGGGAGTTTCCCTGCGGCAGATAGAGGCCCGCAGACAGGCTCCGGATCACCCGATACTGTGGAACGTTCCGGAAACCGACTACCTTAAATTCTACATATTCCAGGTGGTGTGACATGACCGAAAAAGACCTTATTCCCGGAACTGTCGTACAGCATTTCAAGCGCAGAATGCTCCCGGAAAAGGAGCGCGCAGAAAGCACGCAGTACCTTTATGAGATTATCGGCGTAGCCCACCATACGGAGACCGGCGAGAAGCTGGTGATTTACCGCGCCCTGTACGGCGAAGGAAAGATTTGTGCGCGTCCGCTGGAGATGTTCCTGTCCCCTACCGACGCTGAAAAATACCCTGCGGCAGAGCAGAAATACCGCTTTGAGCCGCTCAGATAAACAGCAATTCCAAGAAAGAAGCGACCAGATGAGTTCAACAAAATACGTTGATATGTGCAGTGGACCTATACTGCGCAAAATGATAGTTTTTACGCTCCCTATAATGTTTTCGGGACTGTTCCAGCTGCTGTTCAATGCGACTGATATAATTGTCGTTGGTAAATTCGCCGGCGACAACGCTCTTGCGGCGGTGGGCTCGAATACCGCACTGATAAACCTGATGACGAATATCTTCATCGGGCTTTCGATAGGCGCCAACGTGGTAGCGGCGCGATACTGCGGCGCAAAGAACTACACGGAGCTCCGCAAGACGGTGCATACCGCAATGCTGCTGAGCGTTATCAGCGGTTTTATCCTGATGGCGGCGGGACTGTGCTTTGCAGAGCAGATACTCGGGTGGATGTCCACTCCCGACAGCATTATCGGCATGGCGGCTGATTATTTGCGCATTTACTTCTGCGGAATGCCGTTCATGATGATCTATAACTTCGGCAATGCCCTGCTCCGTGCTGTCGGCGATACACGCAGACCTCTGATATATCTTATCTGCGGCGGCGTGATAAACGTTATACTCGATCTTGTTTTTGTCATAGCCCTTGGTATGAGCGCCGCAGGCGTAGGTCTTGCGACCGCGCTATCACAGGGAGTTTCCGCAGGGCTCATGATACGCTGCCTGCTCCGCGAAAAGGAGGAGACCGGCCTGAAGCTTGATTTCAGGCAGCTCCGGATACACCGCGACAAGCTGCTGATGATACTCAAGATCGGGCTTCCGGCGGGATTTCAGGGCACTGTGTTCTCGCTGTCGAACGTTGTAATACAGTCCTCGATCAATCTCTTCGGCGAGGCTGTTATTGCAGGAAACTCCGCGGCGGCAAGCATAGAGGGCTTCGTTTACATGGCGATGAACTCCTGCTATCAGTCAACGCTTTCATTCACCAGCCAGAACCTCGGTGCCGGGAAATACGAGCGAATCAACAAGATACTCATATGCGGGCTTGTATGCGTCGTTGCCGTGTGGGCTATACTCGGGCTGGGAGTCGCGATGACTTTCGGGCGGCCTCTGCTGAGCATATACACCTCCGGCGATGAGGCGATAAACGCCGGCATACGCAGAATGATGTACGTCTGCGGAACATACTTCCTGTGCGGTATAATGGACGTCATGGTCGGTTCCCTGCGCGGAATGGGCTACTCGGTAACTCCGATGATCGTTTCCCTGCTCGGAGCCTGCGGGCTCAGGCTTGTGTGGCTAGGGACGGTGTTCCAGATGGAGCAGTTCCACACTCCGGATACTGTTTATCTGTCCTACCCTGTTTCATGGGTAATAACTGTTGCAGCGCACGTTATCTGCTTCTTCATTTGTCGGAATAGGCTGAAAAAGAAACAGGTGAACCTAAACAAATAAACTAACCTCCGGGCTTATGTCCGGAGGTTGCGCTATATTCAGGCCTTGTTACAATGTTCCCATCGTTGCATTTTGATTGTGAAAATACTGCTTTTGATCATGGTTGTTGGGGAATTTGCCCGCATAGGGATACAGGTCTCGATAACTCTTTTGGCTTCAAAAGGCGATACTGCTTTGACCAATCTTACCAAAGCAGCTCTACTTACATTTTGCAGCCAGTTACAAACTGAAAAACAGCTCCCATAAATCCCATATCGGTCAGCTTGGGACGCCCTTATTTTTTTAAATCGGAGATTTCGGGCAAAACAAAAGGCGCTGCAACGGTGAAAACCGCTTAACAGCGCCATTCTGGTGACTCATCCGGGAATCGAACCCGGGACACCCTGATTAAAAGGCAACGTAAAATAATGCTTATAAACGGCTCTGCTATGCGGTTTCGGTGTCTGTGTTGACACCCCTTTTGACACCCCTAGCCAAATAATTATTGAGCTTTTCCATGCTCTTGTTTTGGTGCTCTGAATCGAGATGGGTGTAAATATCCATGGTCACCTTGATGTCAGAGTGCCCGGCTT
>CALBGD010000095.1 GCA_937893735.1 uncultured Clostridia bacterium
GGCGTACATCACGTCGTCGTAGAACCAGTCGATCGCGCGCACGTCGCGGAAGGGATTGCTGTCTCCCGCCAGCACGATGCCACCCGCCAGAATGGGACCGATGGGCAGCTCGGGAATCTCGGGCTCTTCGGGTTCTTCCGGCTCCTCCGGTTCTTCCGGGAGCGGCGCTGACAGACGCAGATATTTCAGGCTCGCCCACGCATCATCATCTTCTTCATTATTGCCCCACTTTGTCACAGCCTCAGCCACCAAGAGCTTGTACCGTTTGCCGAGTTCCTCCTGATCCTGCGTCAGGCGCATGGACACGGCGTCTGTCTCGCTGATACCGATGCACAGCTCTGTATTCTCCGTTACCCGCTTCGGGGAATCATATGCCGCAGTGACCGCGGCAGTAACCATCTCATAAATGGTATAATTCTTCACCGATTCTGCTTTCTCCGTGATCTTCACGGTCAGCGTTCCGCCGAGTACGGACAGGTTGTGTTCGAACGGAACGTAGAAAAAAGAATCCGCCGTTACCGTCACATTGCCGCCATATTGAATATATGCATTTACATAAAGGGGTCCATCGTCGCCGGGGGAAATAAGGAGGCTTCCCGGTCCTCCTACAAGAAGGGCAAGCCTGCCGGCTCCTTCAATGCATTGGCTGACTTTGTTCTCTCCCTGAAGCACCAGCTTCAGCACACCATAAAACTGGATGCGCGCCAGCTCTGCGCCGTCCAGTGTCAATGTTGCAGGCGCATAGCCCTCTACCGGCTCGCCGTGGTAAAACGCCTGCCATTCTTCATCCGTAAGACTTTCTGCGGTTCTTGTGATAGCTTCCGGCGTATAGCGGACAGTACCGTCGCCCAGTACATCGCTGCAATTGCTCTGCGTGACCGGAACAGTTGTTTTGCCGTCTGCCGTCGTGATATAGCCGTAAATCCCTTCCCATCTGGCATACAGCGTCAGATTTTTCGTTACCGGCTCTGAAAAGTTATACTTTTCCGTATACGCCTCATCCAGATACCAGCCGGTGATTGTACGACCCTCGTCATCGGGTCCCACATTGGGCGCGGTCGCATGTTTGTCCGCTCCCACCAGATACTGCGTCTTATCGCCCTCATCATTCCCTATGACATACGTCACAGAGAAGTAGTTCTTTTTTGCTGCTTCCGTAAGCTGGGCTTCCACGTCACAATAGAATGTGCCGCCGGAGATCTCGCAGTCTGTAATTTTGCTGAGGTGTTCCCCAAATTCGCCGCCTTCAATGCGGAAGCCGCTTATGGTTTGATCATCAGCCAGCGACGTGCCGAACTGACCGCCGGTAATTTTCGGCTTTTCTTCCCCCTCGCTGCTTATGCCCCTCGCCCTGGGATAGTCACCGCTTTTTATTTCCGAGCCAGAGTAGCACGTCACCCCGCTGGCAATATAGGCGCCGCCGCCAATCAGAATGCCATGGTTTTCAATGCCGCCGGAAATCGCCGCGCCATTTTTGATGGTCAGTGTGCAGCCCTCCTGAATATCCAGTGTACCATCGCCGTTCAGCTGGTTTCCCTGCATGTCGAGGGTGATGCTGTGACTGACAGTATACGTCTTATCCTTCTCCATCACACTATTGTCCGTTCCCAGAAGGAGGATGGTTTTCACGTTTTCATCGGCAAGCGCATCTGTCAGCTGCTGCGAACTTTTGACCTCCCAGACTGTCGGATCATCCTCCGCAAGCGCCGTGGTCGGCAGGAGGCTCAGCGCGAGCGCGAGCAGGAGCAGCACGCTCAAAAATCGTTTCTTCATGGTATTCCTCGCTTTCCGCCGCCTCCGGCTCCC
>CALBGD010000096.1 GCA_937893735.1 uncultured Clostridia bacterium
TATCTGATGAGTTCGCCGCACTGGGGCTTGACGTGAACCTTAACGAGATGTACATAGGAACGTTCCATGCGGTGTGCCTTCGCTTGCTGAAAGAGAACACGGAGCTTTGTCCCGACGGGATCCCGGGCATTGTGGACGCGTTCGAGGCAACCTATACGGTCTACCGTAACATCGACTTTTTCCGGAATTTCAGCGGCTTTGCGAGAAATTTTCCTGCTTCCATTGGAGTATGGAAGCAGTCCGAAGAAATATGCAGATACGTCAGCCGGCTTCGTGAGGAGCTGGCTGATATCCATGCTATGGAGGTTTCACCGGACGAGGATATCCGTCTGCTTGCAAAGCTGATGAAGCGGTATGATGAGCTTTTCAAGAAGCGCAGCGTAATGGACTTCTCCATGATCCAGACCCTGACGTATAATGCACTGAAAGCAGATTCTGCTGTGCTGGAGCGTATTCAGAACAGCCTGCGGTACATCATGGTTGACGAGTATCAGGACACCAACTGCATACAGGAGAAACTGATGTTCCTGCTTGCGGAGAAGCACGGAAACATCTGCGTTGTCGGCGATGACGACCAGGGAATGTACCGTTTCCGCGGCGCAACTATCCGCAATATTCTGGAGTTCCCGAACAGGTTTCCTGAGGGTAAATGTGAGAAGATATACCTTGATACGAATTTTCGCTCACAGCCGGATATAATCCGCTTTTACGGCGATTTCATGGAGAACGCTCCGTTTGAATGGAACTGCTTTCGCTTTGAAAAGCACTTGTCCGCAGGGCGTTCTGATAAACGTGATCACCATGCGGTATTCCGCAGTAACAGCAGCTCAGAAACTCTCTCCATGCTGAAACGCATGAAAGCAGACGGAACGATAACCGACTATAATCAAGTGGCATTTCTGTTCCGTTCGGTCAAAAGCAGCGAGGCGCTGGAGCTCATGTCGCTGTTTGAATGCGAGGG
Source organism: uncultured Clostridia bacterium (assembly GCA_937893735.1). Classification (GTDB taxonomy): domain Bacteria; phylum Bacillota; class Clostridia; order Oscillospirales; family Ruminococcaceae; genus CAG-115. Next base: position 962 of record CALBGD010000096.1, read on the forward strand.
AATATCTGTGTATTCTCCTCGTTCAGAGCTGTTTTTCATGCGCAACGAGGTAAAGCAGATCATGGGTCTGCTTATAATGTGCTTTGCGGACTATTTCGCCGATTTACGGAAGAATACATTCATTCATGCTATACCAGAGAATCTCAGAAGCTACTACAAAGCCTGCGTCGGAGCGGCTTCGCTGCTTGTTAAGGCTGATAAAGACCTGCACGATTATATTTCGTGGGAAAGCGTACAGATAAAGAATTCCGCAGAGAGAACCTTGCTTGATGTGTTTTACAAGATTATATCCTTTGCGCCGTTTCACGTACTTCTGTCAACAAGCCTTAACGATATTGCGGTAAACGTCCGCGCCTCCCGGAATATCGCGGAGATATCCCGCATTATTTCGCGGTTCGGTCGGCTTCATGATATGCATACGATAACAGAAGCATTGCCGGAGCAGTTTTTCAACGTATATCTGAATTTTTTGTTTATTGACGGCATAGGTGAATATGAGGATAACGCCGAATATGCGCCGCATGGCTGCGTTTCGTTCATGACTATTCATCAGTCAAAGGGACTGGAGTTCCCGGTCGTGATAGCCGGTTCGCTGGGTAATACTCCGAAACTGCAGGCTGATCCGCTCATGCTTTCCGCAGAGCTGAATTGCTTCGGCAGAGGTCAGTTTGAACCTCATGATATGATCGGCAGGTTTGACTTCCGGAGGTTATATTATACGGCATTTTCAAGGGCACAGGATATTCTTGTGCTCTGCTCTCATGGCGATTGCCCGTGCTTTGAAAAACAGCTGAACGCCGTGCCGGATGTTTCGGAAATTCCGCATGATACAGTTGTTTCCGCTACAAAAAAAGCGCATTATAAGCGGGTGTATTCATTCACTTCTCATATCTCGATTTACGATAGTTGTCCTCTGCAATATAAGTACTATAAGGAGCTTGGTATGGCGCAGCATAAAATGCTGCATACCTCGATAGGCTCAATAGTCCACGAAACGCTGGAAAGCATGAATAAATATATCATCAGCGGCGGCAGGAATGTTACGGAAGATATGCTCCGCGAATGGTTCAGTATCTGCTGCAGCGGGATCGAAGCTTCTACCGGATATTCCCTTGACGGGGAGCAGAAAAATAATGCTCTGCGACATGTCCTGTGCTATTTCCGAAACCGTGGTGATGATATCCTGCGTGTATGGAAAAGCGAAGAGGAGATAAACCTTATCCTTTCTGACTTTATTCTACAGGGGATAATAGATCTTATCGAATACGACCCTGGTACAGATACCCTTGAAATAATCGACTACAAAACCGGAGCAAAGCCTGACGTGGAGCGCTATCCGAACAGTATCGACCATTACAGGCGGCAGCTTGAGATATACGCATTTCTTGCGGAAAAGCGCTTTGGGAAACGTGTTTCCGGAATGAAATTGTACTATACCAGCGTTTTTGAAGGCGACCCGTGGGTAAGATTCGAGTATAACAAAAATAACATAGACGCCGCAATTTCAGAGCTATCCAGAACAATACGGAATATTGAAAACCGGGACTTCACAGACGACTGCCGAAACACATATAGCTGTCATTATTGCGACATGAAATACTTCTGCCGGAAGCAGAATTTACTGGAGGAGATCAGATGAAATATTGTCTGAATTGCGGAAAAGAATGCTGCGATATACTTTGCGAAAGCTGTCAGAATACTGCTGATATTGAAAGGCTGTGTCTTGAAATAAGCGGATATGATGTTTCATCGGGCGAAAATGAGTTGTGGAACAGATTGGCTTCTGAGCTTCAGAATCCGAGCAATTTCAGATATGCTGCCTTTGCGCTTGCAGGATTTCTTGCTTCGCCAAGACGTGAATACATACAGCTTCGCAGCCTGATGAGCGGTTATTTTCTCGGAACGAGAAGCTTTACCTGGTTTCAAGATATTGCACCCGGTATGCTGGAAAGCGATTCGCTCAGCGCCGGAGAAAAGGAGAATGTTCGCGGCGTATTGCTCGGTTCGTACTATTCTACGCATGAGTATGAGAAAGCTGAAGCTGTCGCAAACGATATCGGTGAGCCGACAACGGAAATTGCTGCGATCCATCTAGGCGAATATCTGATAAGGACGCGCAGATATAACCGAGCTGAAAATGTGCTCCGAGTTGCTGTTTCCCAAGCTTCTGACAAAGCGAAAGTGGAAATGCAAAAACTCCTTGACAATATCGCATACCGCAGAACTGGAAAAGAATATTTTCCTGCAAGCCGCGAAAATAAGGAAACCTATATAAAATTCATGAACTCGCTTGGCGTTCCGCTGGAAATGCATGCGTACAAGAAAGACAGCGTTCCAGAAAAAATGTCGCAGGCAGATTACCCGGAATTCATTATAGAAAGGAATGCCGGTTTCCGGAGTTTTGTAGCGTATGACCTGGAAACTACCGGATTAAGCTCTGCTAAGGACGTGATAATTGAAATAGGTGCCGTCCGGGTCGTTGACGGCGAGATAACCGAACAATTTCAGACATTCGTTAAGCCGTATAAGAAAGCTGTTTCAGATAAAGTAACCGAGCTTACCGGTATCTCAAAAGATATGGTGGAGTCTGCACCGACAATGTGGGACGCATTCAATTCGTTTGCAGATTTCATCAGAAATGATATCGTGATAGGCTACAATAATACTGCGTTTGATAATAAGTTTCTGGCGCGTGCCGGAAGATACGCAGGTCGTCCACTGACAAACCGATTTTTCGATGTCAAGACCTGGGCAAAGGAACACGGCAGTCAGCTGGAATGCGAGGGTCTGAGCCTTGGCGAGCTTTCGCAGTACTTAAATATCACAAATCCGAGGGCTCACCGGGCTCTTGCAGACGCTGAAACCACTGCTCGCGTATACCTTGCGCTGCTTGAGCGTTTCGGCACGGAAAATACATCAACAAGCCTTGATGAACAGCTTGACGAGGAGTGGGTCTGATGGATAAAAAAACGGAGCGTATCATTGATATACACAACCGCCTGCGAGATGGACGGGTCATAGTAAAGTCAGAAGAAGCAGCTCGTCATAATGTGAACGATCGCACCATACAGCGCGACCTTGACGATCTGCGTGCGTATTATACCGATAAGGCAGAGCTGGGAAAAGAGGTAATATACGACCGCACTAAGAAAGGCTATGTGCTTGTAGAAAAAAGCCGCACTTCGCTTACAAACAGCGAGGTGCTGTCAGTGTGTAAAATATTGCTGGAGAGCCGTTCGATGGTCAAAGAGGAAATGTTCCCGATAATTGACAAGCTGCTTCACAACTGCGTTCCCTATGAGGACGGGAAAAAGGTCGCTGCGCTTATCGCGAACGAGAAGTTTCATTACCTTGAGCCGCATCACGGAAAGAAGTTCGTTGATACGCTCTGGGATATCGGAAGCGCAGTTTACGAGCACAGGCTCATGCGTATCCGCTACCAGAAGCTGAAAGAACCTGATAAGGTCATGCGGCTTATCCAGCCGGTGGGACTTATGTTCTCGGAGTATTATTTCTATCTTACTGCATATATCTGTGCAAGCGACGAAACTCCGGACGTGCCCAAACGTCCGTTCCCGACGATCTACCGTATCGACAGGATCGCGGAATACAAGACGCTGGACGAGCATTTCAGAATCCCGTATGCTGAGCGGTTCGAGGAGGGCGAATTCAGAAAACGCATTCAGTTCATGTTCGGCGGCGAGCTCAGGAGAATAAAGTTCCTGTACAAGGGACTGAGTATTGAAGCCGTGCTGGACAGGCTTCCTACAGCGGAGGTGATAAAGCATGATGAAAACGGCTGGCTCATTACTGCTGAGGTCTACGGTGACGGCGTGGATATGTGGCTCAGAAGCCAGGGCAATATTCTTGAAGTTATCGAAGAATAAGTCATTAGAGTGACAGATTCTGTCTATGCTGATGGATATAATATAATTATTATAATAATACTTTTGGAGGAAAAATGAGAATTACATTCAATGGTAACAAGACTTTTTTCGCAAAGCACTATTCAATTTTGCTCCCTGACGGTTTTACCGTCATAGAGAATGGAGCGGGAATAACGGAGGAACGTAGCTTTGTCGCTTTCAAAAGCAAGCCTGGCGTTGCCTCTGCTGATATTTCCATGGGCGACTTTAGTCAGGTGCTGATTGCGTTCATGGCGTCAGGAGACCATGTCAAGGGAGATGGCAAGTCTGTTCCTAGCAACAATGTGGTTCCGGGAATGCAAGCTATAGCAGCGTTACTGTCAGGCACAACTGGAGATGAAACGGAAGTACATTCATATGAACATGGCTCAATAAAGGGCGCATATATTCACCAGAAATCAAGCGTGGATTGTTCAAACTTTCAGATTCAGGTCGGACCTTTCGGTCATATATATCAGTTCAGAGTTATTATAAATGAAAGGATGTCCGATAGTGAGATGCTCGGCATTGTTAATTCGTGGCTTGACACCATGAAGAGTGCATCGAAAGGCGGTTCTGATCACAGCTCCGTCAGCTCTGTCAAAAGCTCAGGCAGCACCCGCGGGAAAGCAAAGAACGCAAAGGCTGCGCCTAAAGGAATCAAAAGCCTGATTTCAAAGATAAAAGATGAAGAAAGCTCGATCGGAGAGGGCTGGCGTTCAGCGTATCTTGAGGGAAAACGCAGCATTGACAAGCACTATCGCCGTAACGAATGGCCACCGAAATCCGACTATATATACATGCATGATATCCAAAGGGAATATGGAAAAAAGTTCAGCAGTTTGATAGAAAAATTTGACAGCGAAGTCGACAGAATTATGACAGGAAACGCCAAATTTGATGATGTAAAAGCTGTTGTTGATATGTTCAATGACCTTTTTTGGGATCTCGATGATAGATTAACGCTTGCACGAAAATACTATAACTACGGTGACAATGATACTACCGAAGATTGTAAGTATTATATACCGTCAACCGTCAATTACATAAAGAGTAAGTGGAAAAACAGATACGACGCTTTCCCGGAAGCGCAGCTTATAAAGCTGGAAGAACAAATAGACCATGCGGAAACTATGGTAAACCGTGCACAGAATAAGCTTTCAGAGTGCAAGGAAAAATACCTGACCCTTGGCGAACTTGAAAAGAAACTTGCCGAATTAAGAACCGAACACACCGCAAAGCATGATTCTGCAAAGGCAGTAAAGGATAAGGCAGAACAGGCATACAAAGACGGAGTTGAGCGCAAGAATCAGGCAGAACGCGAGCTTGAAGCACTCGGGGTGTTTGCGTTCGGTAAGAAGAAGCAGGCTAAGGTAAAAATTGCCGAATTGGAAGCTGAAATCAAGGATCTGCTTGACGCAAGAAATGATGCGAATGAAAAATACGACATCGTAAAGACTCGCATGTCTGCTGACGTTGGAGCTGCCGAAGCAGAAACCGATAAGATACGCAGCGATTTCAGCGATGCACAGATAGCTGTTGCAGAAGCTGAGGAGAAACTTGAATCCCTCAAAAAACAATACGAAGAATGCAAGGCTTCGCTGAATCACTCATAAAATCCAACGAAAAAGGAGGAAAGCCATGTACGCAAGAAGCTATATGTTCGCTAACATTGAATCGTTTTACAAGAACGCCTCAGAGGAAGAAATCACAGGCAGGATCCTCGAATGCATCGGCGAGATAGCAAATTCAGATTTTGAGAATGAAACGCAGATCGGATTGTTGTTTGTCGGAGCGGGTTTCGGGCTTGGGTTTCCGTCAGTGCTGAGCGATGAACAGAAAAGTATACTGGACAGAACGATCGGCGTTGTGCTCAATGCAGATAACGAAACAATATATTCCATGACAATGAATGCTGACAGAGAAAGCACTACACAACTTCTGGATAATATAGCGCAGCTTGAATCTCCGATATCACTGACGATACTGAAGTATTTACTCGGTTTTGCTTATGCTAACGGCGGACTCAGCGATGAAGACGCAGAGTATCTCGATGGAAAATTTGGTATGTCTATGCTTACGGATTTTATTGCAAGCGGACAGGAGGAAGTCCCTGCGCCAACTGTCAGACTAAGCGATCTTGAGGGCGAGGTGGCAAAATACTTTGACGATAACGACCCGTGGCTCGATCTTGACGGCGTCTGCGAACAGTTTCCAGACGTTGACCGCAGCGAAATAGAGAAAGTACTTGAATCCCTCTGCGAAAAGGAAATACTCTATAAAGCAGAAACCGCTATCGGTGATATGTATGCAAGGCTGACCTGATGACTATTGATGTTGAAAGACTGCGCCGTGACCTTATCGACTATTTCGGCACGGCGATGAGTATGTTTCCGGTAGCGATGATGGAGCTTTCTCAAGTGCAGAACGCTTCGCCGGAAAAGCTGATCGAAATAGCAAGAAAAAATGGCTTTGACCTGCGGGATTATGCAGGTTGACATAAACAACACCGGAGATATCCGAAAATAATTTACGGAGGTTTATTATGGGATTTCAAATTGAAGATGGCGTGCTGAAAAAATACACAGAGGAAGATGGCGTTACTGAGGTGGTTATTCCGGATGGAGTGACAAGCATTGGAGAGAGTGCGTTCGAGTATTGTTCCAGCCTCACTAGCATAACCATCCCCGACAGCGTGACAAGCATTGGAGAAAGGGCGTTCGAAGACTGCACCCGCCTCACCGATATAACCATCCCCAACGGGGTGATTCATATTGGAGATGGTGCATTTGATGAAACACAATGGAGTAATGATCAAAAAGAGCCATTTGTTATATTAGGAAACGGTATCCTCTACAAGTATAAAGGAAAAGATTCAAAGGTTACTATACCGGATAATGTGAAAAGCATTGGAACATGGGCGTTCAAAGACTGCGAGAACCTCACCAGCATAACTATCCCCGAAAGCTTGACAAGTATTGGACACGGTGCATTCTTTGGTTGTAAAAATATCACAAACATAACTATCCCCAACGGCGTGACAAGTATTGAAAATGGGGCGTTCTTTAACTGCGAGAGTCTAACTGGCATAGCCATCCCCGACGGCGTGAAA
>CALBGD010000097.1 GCA_937893735.1 uncultured Clostridia bacterium
CTCGATAACCGTGGAGATAAAGCGCGGCGGCATATCCTACCTTCGTGTGACGGACGACGGCTGCGGCATTTCCTATGAGGATATCCCCACGGCGTTCATGCGCCATGCCACAAGCAAGGTCTACACGCAGGACGACCTCGACAGCATAAATACGCTCGGATTCCGCGGCGAGGCTCTCGCTTCCGTGTGCGCCGTCAGCCGCGTGGAACTGCTCACAAAGCAGCGCGAGGACAAGTTAGGCAGCATTTACCGGATAGAGGGCGGCGAGCCGCTGGAATACGACCGCGCCGGCTGCGCGGACGGAACCACAATAATAATCCGCGATATTTTCTTTAACACCCCGGCGCGGCTGAAATTCCTGAAAAAGGACGTAACCGAGGGGAACTACTGCGCCGCAGTTATCGAGAAGCTGGCGCTCAGCCACCCGCAGATCTCGTTCAGATTTATCCGGGACGGCAGGCAGACAATGCTCTCCAGCGGCGACGGCGAGTATTACAGCGCGGTGTACGCGGTGTTCGGAAAGCAGTTCGCGGCGGGGCTTATCCCGGTGGAGAACGTTTATCAGAACACGGCGGTAACGGGCTTCGTTTCCTCGCCGCTGTTCACCCGGGCGAACCGCTCCATGCAGAATTTCTTTGTCAACGGAAGAAGCGTGAAGAGCCCGCTGTGCTGCGCGGCTCTTGAAGAGGCGTTCCGCAACACCATCATGGTGGGGAAGTTCCCGTCCTGCGTGCTGTGCGTGAATACCGACCCGGCGCAGGTGGATGCGAATATCCACCCGACCAAGACGGAGGTGCGCTTCACCAACGAGAAGCAGGTGTTCGACGCGGTGTATTTCGCGGTGAAGAACGCGCTGATGGGCTATGACGAGAGCCGCGAGATAAAGCTCACTCCCGCCCAGCCGCATAACACTTCCGAGCCGGAGCGCGCCCGCGCTGTCGAGCCGCAGAGGACCGCCTCCGCAGAGGTGATAGAGGAGCCGCCTAAAACGCTCCCGATACCCTCCGGCAGAGATACGGTGATCTACCCGCAGACAGTCCCGGAGCCGCCGAAATTCACGCTGCGGCAGGAGAATCCGTTCCGCATGAAAACGGAAGCTCCCACAGCGGAGCAGACGTTTATTCCGGAGCTCCAGCCGGCGAAAAAGCCGGAGCCGAAGGAAACTCCGCTTGCGGAACTTCCGGGATTTGCGTTCCTGTCAGAAAAATCCTTTGAAAAGAAGCCAAAGCCCGAGCCGGAGCCGCAAACCCAGCCCGAGCAGAGCACCGCGGTTCTCACCGGGGAGAAGCCGAAAGAGCAGATACGCATAGTTGGCGAGCTTTTCAAGACCTACATCGTCTGCGAGAGCGCGGACAGCATGATACTTATTGACAAGCACGCGGCGCATGAGCGCGTGAACTTTGAGAAGCTGAAATCGCGTTTCGACAGCTCCGCGCAGTATATAGCCCCGGTGGACGTTTACCTCACGCCGGAGGAGTACAACGGTCTTTCCGAGTATGCGCCGAAGCTTGCGGAGATAGGCATACTCATGGAATTCTCGGACGGAAAGGCGACAGTCACCGGGCTTCCGCAGATGCTGGATCAGTCCTCCGCCGCAGAGGTCATCGGCGAGATAGCCAAGCTGATAGTCAACGGAAACACCAACGCGGAGGGTCAGCTCTTTGACGATATGCTCCACACGGTTGCCTGCAAGGCTTCTATCCGCGGAAACGAGGACAACAATATTCTGGAGCTTCAGGTGCTGGCGCAGGAGGTTTTCAATAACCCCGCGATACGTTTTTGCCCGCACGGCAGACCGGTCATGACCCAGATTTCCAAGAAACAGATAGAGCGGTATTTCGGCAGAGTCACCTGACGATTGCCGGACAGGGAGGCAGTATGAACAAGATAATAGTTGTCAGCGGACCTACCGCCTCCGGAAAAACGGCGCTTGCGGTGGAGCTTGCGAAGCGCTATGACGGAGAGGTCATTTCCGCCGACAGTATGCAGATATACACCGATATGGACATTGCAAGCGCAAAGGCGACTCCGGAGGAACAGCAGGAGATCCCGCACCACCTGATGGATTTCCTTGACCCGTCCGAGAGCTTTTCAGTCGCCGACTGGGTGAAGCTTGCTGGAGAGCGCGCCGACGATATACTGCGCCGTGGGAAAACTCCGGTGATATGCGGAGGGACAGGGCTTTATATCTCATCGTTCGTGGATAACCTCCAGTTTGACGACTCCGTGTGCGACTACGAGTTCCGCGAAGAAATGCGCAGATTCGCAGAGGAAAACGGAGCGGCGGCGCTGCTTGAAAAGCTCCGGGAGATAGACCCGGAAACCGCCGCGGAGCTCCACGAAAACAACGTCCCGAGGGTCATTCGCGCACTTGAGGTCTACAAGACCACCGGTCACACCATCGCGCAGGCGAAGCGCGCCTCCCGCGGTACGCCGTCGCCGTATCAGTTCATTCTGCTGACGCTTGATTTCGAGGAGCGTTCGCAGCTCCACGACAGGATAAACCGCCGCGTTGACCAGATGATGGCGCAAGGTCTGGAGCAGGAGGCGCGCTCCTGCTTTGAACAGCCGAACCGTCCGACGGCGGCTCAGGCGATAGGCTGTAAGGAGCTATACCCGTATTTTCGGGGCGAGAGAACGCTTGAAGAGTGCGTTGAAGAACTGAAGCTCCGCACAAGACAGTATGCAAAAAGGCAGCTTGTGTGGTTCCGCCGCGATAAAAGATTCCACAGGATAGTTGTGCGCCCCTGCGACAGCTTTGATGATATTCTTGCAAAGGCAGTCGATATCATTGAAAGTGAAAAATAACGCAGGAAATATACAGTATATGGATAAAACCCGGGAATCATTCCGGATTTTTATGAATAATAGAAATTTTTTTCGTTAATTTCCTAAAAAATTTTGAAAATTATATAGCTTTTTTTGAAAAAGTATGCTATACTAGTCTATATAGGAATAGCTATGCGTGTTTTGCGATGCGCAGTTCCTGACACGCCGGCAGGGGAATGCCGGCGGCGTATCATTTGCAGACAGAGAGAAAAGGTGATTCAAATGGCAAAAGACATTAACCTTCAGGACGTTTTCCTTAATCAGGCCAGAAAAGACAGGATCCCCGTTACGATCTATATTACCAACGGATTCCAGTTCAAGGGCGTAGTTAAGGGATTCGATAATTATACGGTGATTCTTGATACCGACGGAAAGCAGAACCTTATTTATAAGCACGCTATCTCCACTATCACACCGCTCAAGCCCATTTCCATTCTTGACGCCTACGAAAAGGCTGAAGAAGAGTAATGGAATCCCGGTGGACGTCTATAATAATCCTCATGCTGTCGCTGTTCGTGGTGATCTTTTTTCTGGGACAGGCTTTCTTTTCCGGAAACGAGAAAGTAGTGACCGAGACCGCGTTTACGTACAGCATGACCGAGGACGTTCCGTTTGAGGGAGTGTTCCTCAGAGATGAAACGGTGGTTTACAGCAGCGGCAGCGGAGTTATAGATTACGAACATTCCGACGGCTCAAAGGTCGGAAAGAGCTCGGTCATTGCAAGGCGCTACCGCAGCGAGCTCGACATTGAGCGCCGCCGCGAGATCGAAAAGATAAACGAGCAGATAAGTGTCCTCACCGACGCGCAGAAGCTCGCCGGAACCGACAATAATCAGCTTGAGAACATCACAAACCAGATAAACGAGCGGCATTCGCTCATTCTTGAAAACCTGATAAGCGGTGATTACTCCGCAGCACAGGACATGGAAAATGCGCTGCTCGGCGTACTCTCCAAGCGCGAGATATCCCGCGGGGACGTGGACAGCTACGAGGCGAAGATAGCTTCGCTCCAGAGCCGTGCGGCTGAGCTGGAGGCGCTTCTTTCCGGCGATGTGGAGAACATCTATGCGGACGGCACGGGCTATTTCGTCAGCGGCGTTGACGGCTATGAAACAAGGCTCACCCTTGTTGATTCGGCTGATATCACCGCTGAGCAGATACAGGATATCCTGAAAAAGCCGAATCTCGGCGGAAGTCCGAGCGCAGTAGGCAAGCTTATCGCCGATTACCGCTGGCGCGTAGCCGCCGTGATAGACAGCGAGCAGCTCTTTGGCTGTTACGAAGGCGGTCAGGTGACTCTCCGCGTAAAGAACGATCCGACTCCCATCGAGGCTGAGATAATTTCGATAACTGATACTGGTCGAGGCGACGGAACAGCGGTTTATGTGTTTGAGTGCGCAACGCTGACATCAACGGTTGCTTCCGGCAGAACGGCGCAGTTCAAGTACATTGTCAACAGCTACGGCGGTCTGAGGGTTTCAAGGAGCGCGATACGCTATAACGACGATGGAGAACGCGGCGTATTTGTCGTACAGAGCGGCAAGCTCGTGTTCAGGAAGATCGATGTTGAGTATTGGGACGACGATTACATCATATGCCAGTCAACGGCGGACGATGGATATTTGAAGCTGTACGATAAAATAGTAACAGAAGGCAAGGATTTGTATGCAGGAAAAGTTGTTGAGTAATACGCAGACCAGCTTTGACGACATAAAAGAAAGCTATGCCGCTATCTGTGAAAACATAGAAAAGGCAAAGTCTGCCGCCGGGCGCACCGATGATGTGCGGCTCATGGCGGTTACAAAGACCGTAGACCCGGAGCGTATCAATTACGCGATAGGTCTCGGAATTGACCTGCTCGGCGAAAACCGCGTTCAGGAATTCATGGACAAGCGGGAGCAGTATTCCCCGGCGGAGGTACACTTCATCGGCGGATTACAGACGAACAAGGTCAAGTACATCATTGACAAGGTATCAATGATCCATTCCGTGGATAATCTGCGGCTTGCCGAGGAGATCAGCAAAAGAGCGGGACAGCACGGTCTGGTCATGGATATTCTCGCTGAAATCAACATCGGCGGGGAGGGTACAAAGGGAGGCATCACGCCTGAGAGCACTGGGGAATTCTGCGCTCAGGTCAGGGAGCTTCCGCATATCAGGCTGAGAGGTCTGATGACGATACCGCCGCCCGGCTGCGGGGAGGACACCTTTGAAGCAATGCAGAGGCTGTTCAATGACCTCCGTGCGGACAAGTCCGTGAACACGGGCGCATTTGACACTCTTTCAATGGGAATGTCAGGGGATTACGAAACGGCGGTAAAGCACGGGTCCACAATTGTCCGGATAGGCTCCGGTCTGTTCGGATACAGAAAATATTTATAATTGGGAGGAAATATCATGAGCTTTAAGTCATGGTTCGCAGGACTGCATCAGGACAACGAATACGAGGACGATCAGGACTACGAGAACGAGGGCAGCTACGACACATCTTCTTCTGCTGTAACAGAGGAGGAGGCAGCAGCTCCGTCAAGATTCTCTTCACAGAGAAGCGACAAGGTAATCAATATGCACAGCAGCAACAGCCTGCGCGGTTCGTCCGTCAAGGTGGTTCAGCCGCTCAAGTATGACGATATCATGAAGGAACCGGTACGCTTCCTGAGAGATAACATGAGCGTTATCCTCAACCTCGAGAAGGTTGCAAGCGTTGATTCCAGAAAGAGGATCGTTGACTTCATGGCAGGCGTTGTAGCAGCAATTGACGGCAGGATCGTAAGAGTTGCTGAATGCACATACATCGTTGTTCCCAGCACTGTTGACCTCAGCGGCGACATGATGGAGAACGAGGAGCAGTTCTGAGAAAATGACAGGACCGCTCAATGAAGAGGAACGCTACCTATCCGCTCACATAGCCGATATGCAGAGGCTGGCTCACCGCTCCGGTGTGCCGAGATTCTCAATGTTCCTGAACGAGCGCGAGGCGGATGTCGCCAGATGCGCTGTAAAGGGAGAACTGCGCTTCTATGGAGGCTACGAGGGTGCGATGAGGACAGTCTGCGGAGTTCTTGATCAGACCTACGCAGAGGAGCTTTCACCGGAGGATATCTTTCCGGTCAGGGCTGTGACGTTCACCTTCAGGAAAAGCGATACGCTCACCCACAGAGATATTCTCGGCGCCCTGATGGCGCTGGAAATAAAAAGGGAGCTGTTGGGTGATATTCTGACAGCAGAGGGCTGCGCGGTGGTTTTCGTACATGAAACCGCCGAGCAGCTTGTACTGCGTGTAAACAAGATCGGCAGAGTGGGAGTGACCGCCGGAAGCGGGATCACGGTTCCATTGCCGGAACAGAAGATGCAGCGGATAGAAGCTACTGT
>CALBGD010000098.1 GCA_937893735.1 uncultured Clostridia bacterium
GAAGCAGTGCGAGATAAACCGCAGTGTTAGCCTGTGCGCCGGAGTGAGCCTGAACATTAGCGAACTTTGCATTGAACAGCTTCTTTGCGCGCTCAATAGCGATATTCTCTACGATATCAACGTCCTCGCAGCCGCCGTAGTATCGCTTTCCGGGGTATCCTTCAGCGTACTTGTTTGTGAGAACGCTGCCCATTGCCGCCATTACGGCCGGAGAAACGATGTTCTCGCTGGCGATGAGCTCAAGGTTTCTCTTCTGGCGCTTTAACTCCAGATTCATTGCGTCGGCAACTTCGCTGTCGTACTTCTCAAGGAAGCCGATGGTGTCAACTATATCATTATACATCTCAAAAACTCCTTCCGCTAAATTAATAGCTGATATTAGTATAACCTAAATTTAATCTGATTTCAACCGTTTTATTGAGTTTTCTTGTTAAATCGACATATTAGCCATATCTATTCCATATATCTGAAATAAATTTGTCGAAAAAACCGTAAAGCCGTGCGATAAAACACGGCTTATGGCACTTATCAGATGTACTCTGCAATCTTGGAACCCATTTCGGAGCAGGAAAGATGCTTCATGCCCTCAGACATGATGTCGCCTGTTCTGTAACCGTCCTTGATTGCCTGCTTTACTGCGTTTTCAACTGCGTCAGCCTCGGCGTTCATGTCGAAGGAATAACGGAGCATCATCGCCGCAGGATCGTTGCAATAGGATTAGCCTTGTTCTGACCTGCAATGTCAGGCGCGGAACCGCCGGACGGCTCATACAGACCGAACTTAGTTTCATTCATGCTTGCAGAGGGAAGCATTCCGATCGAGCCAGTTATCATGGAAGCCTCGTCGGAAAGTATATCGCCGAACATATTCTCGGTAACCATTACATCGAACTGCGCAGGATCCTTTACAAGCTGCATAGCGGAGTTGTCCACCAGCATATGCTCGAGTTTAACCTCAGGATAGTCCTTTGCAACCTCCTCGACTACCTTTCTCCAGAGTCTGGAGCTGTCGAGAACATTCGCCTTGTCTACGCTTGTTACCTTTTTGCGGCGCTTCATTGCTACATCAAAAGCCTTGATGGCAATACGGCGTATCTCATTTTCGTTGTAGCTGAGAGTATCAACAGCTGTCATCACACCGTTGACTTCCTCAGTGTGGCGCTCGCCGAAATAGAGACCTCCGGTCAGCTCGCGCATGATAAGCATATCGAATCCCTTTTCGCTTATTTCAGTCTTAAGCGGGCAGGCGGAAGCAAGCTCGCTGAAAAGCAGGCAGGGGCGCAGGTTCGCAAACAGCCCGAGCGACTTGCGAATCTTCAGCAAACCAGCCTCCGGGCGCAGGTTAGCCGGGAGCTTGTACCACGGAGATTTTGTCGTGTCTCCGCCTATGCTTCCCATCAGTACCGCATCGGAAGCCTTGCAGCGCTCAATTGTTTCGTCAGTGAGCGGAACTCCGTTCGCGTCAATGGAGCAGCCGCCCATCAGAAGCTGTTCGTAATGGAACCTGTGTCCGAATTTCTCAGCCACTTTGTCGAGCACCTTCATTGCTTCGGTAACTATTTCGGGACCTATTCCGTCGCCCTTGATTACTGCGATATTCTTTTCCATGAATATACACCTTTCTAGTAAATGTCGATTTTACAGCGGAGCTCTTCTCCGGGCAGACCGTTTTGCGAGCTCCGGCGCTTCCCGTCCGGCTCAAAGCCGAAATTCCGGAAAAACGCGAGAGAATCCACGTCATATTCATTGACCCAGAGAAACGCTGTCTTTATTTTAAGGGAGCGCATATTCCTCAGCGAATGTGCAAGCAGTTTTCTGCCTAATCCTTTTCTGCGGAAATCGTCCTCGATACATATTGAGTCTATCACACAACTGTCCGGTATCATTGAGCTTTTGCACACACAGACTCCCCTTACAGTTTTGTCGCAGGTAACGACGGCGGTGAGGAGCGCCTGTTTCATGCAGTCGCGATAATAATATGCGTCAAGATGTGCGGTAGCTTTTCCTGTCAAGGCTATTCCGGCGAGAACCGCGGGAGAAAGCTGTGACGTACGCAGAACGTTCTGAATATTGATTATCACAGAACCGCCCCCTTGGTGAAATTACCCTTTGAGAGAATTCAGAAGCCCGCCCTTGTTTATGATCTCCTTGATGAACTCAGGGAACGGCTGCGCCTGATAGGTATGACCCTTGGTCACATTGGTGATAACGCCTGTGTCGAAATCGATATCGACTTCGTTACCATCGTCAATATCCTTCGCAGCTGCGTCACATTCAAGGATAGGAAGACCTATATTAATAGCGTTGCGATAGAAAATTCTTGCAAATGTAGAAGCGATAACGCAGGCGATTCCGCTTTCCTTTATTGCGATAGGCGCGTGTTCGCGGGAGCTTCCGCAGCCGAAGTTCATATTTGCAACCATGATATCGCCGGGCTTTACCTTGTTAACAAAGTCCTTGTCGATATCCTCCATGCAGTGGGAGGCAAGCTCCTTATGGTCGGCGGTATTAAGGTAACGCGCCGGGATAATTACGTCTGTATCAACGTTGTCGCCGTACTTATGTACGATTCCATGTGCTTTCATCGTGTGCCCTCCTTATTCCTGAACGTCAGAGATGTAGCCGGTCAGTGCGCTTGCGGCAGCGATAGCCGGGCTCGCGAGGTAAACCTCAGAGGTCACATCGCCCATTCTTCCGACAAAGTTGCGGTTTGTTGTGGAAACGGCCCTCTCGCCGGGAGCAAGAATGCCCATGTGACCGCCGAGGCAGGGACCGCAGGTCGGGGCGGAAACTACCATGCCTGCTTCAACAAATATCTCGAGAAGTCCGTTGCGGAGCGCGTCAAGGTAGATCTGCTGTGTTGCCGGAATAACGATAGCGCGTACGCCCTTGGCAACGTGTTTGCCCTTTACCACCTTTGCGGCAGTTTCGAGGTCGGAGTATCTTCCGTTAGTGCAGGAGCCTATAACTACCTGATCTATCTTGATTTTGCCAACCTCGTCGATGGTCTTGGTGTTCTCCGGCAGATGCGGACACGCAACGGTCGGCACTATTTTGCAAAGGTCTATGTCTATAACCCTCTCATACTCCGCGTCGCTGTCCGCCTCATAGACCACAGGTTTCCTCTCGCTCCTGCCGTCAAAATATTTCACGGTCACATCGTCCACGGGGAAGATGCCGTTCTTTGCCCCTGCCTCGATTGCCATATTACATATGCACAGGCGAT